>JAICYE010000079.1 GCA_025934385.1 Acidimicrobiia bacterium
CAGGAGGAGGCGGTGCGCGCCGCCCGGGTCGGCGTGTCGTGCGAGGCGGTGGACGCCGCCGCCCGCACGGTCATCGGCGCCGGCGGCTACGGCGACTACTTCATCCACCGGACGGGCCACGGCATCGGGCTCGACGAGCACGAGGATCCCTATCTCGTCTCCGGCAACGCCACGCCGCTGGCGCCCGGCCACGCCTTCTCGGTCGAGCCCGGCATCTACCTCCCCGGCCGCTGCGGCGCCCGCATCGAAGACATCGTCGTGGCCACCGAAGTCGGCCCCGAGCGCCTCAACGAGGCGCCCCGCGAACTGGCGGTGGTCGGCTGAAGCTCCAGGTCTCGACCGTCCTGCTCCAGTGGGCGGTGGGCGGCCTCTTCTTCGCCTGGGTCACCACCCGCCGCCGGGAGGTCGGCATCGGCTACGGCTGGACCGTCCGCGGCACCTACATCGTCATGGCCCTCGGCGGCGCCGGGCTCGGCCGGTGGCTGGAGACCGGCGGCACGGCGGCGCTGCTGCGCGACGTCGGGGCCATCGGTGTCGCCACCGCCGCCGGCGTCGCCCTCTGGCTGTCGTTCGCCCGCCGCCGGGCCGGCGTCGAAGGCGAACGGACGCTGCGGCGGGCCCGGGCCGCCCGGGTGGCGGCCATGACCGGGATCGCCCGCCCCGACCGCTACGACGACACCGTCCCGGAGTTCCCGCCGTCCGCCGACCTGGCCGCCCCGGCCGTGGGCGTGGCGGCGCTGGCGGCGGCGGCCGTGGCCGGCGGCGGCCCGTTCCTCCTGGGCTTCGCCCGGCTCGTCTGCGGCGCCGCCTTCCTCGGCGTGGTGACCGACTCCATGCTCCTCGGCCACTCCTACCTCACCCAGCCGGGGCTCTCCCGGGCGCCGCTGAAGCAGCTCGTCCGCCTGGGGGCGTTGATCTGGCCGCTGGAGACGCTCCTGCTGTGCCTGCCCCGGGGCATGGTCCAGGTCGTGAGCGGGTCCATCGACGACGGCGCCAACGGCCTGCTGGGCTGGATCTGGCTGGGGTCGACGATCTCGACCATCGTGCTCCTGGCCGTGGTGGAGGCGGCGCTGCGGGAACGGTGGTACTCGGCGGTCATGGCCGCCACCGGATTGCTGTATCTCGCCATCCTCACCGCCTTCGGGCAGGATCTCGTGGCCCGGGCGGTGCTCGGGCGGTAGCTGTTCCGGCCCGCTGCCGTCGAGGCGCAAGGGAGGATTCCGTGGACGGTCACGATCTCGCCGGACGGGTCGCCCTCGTCACCGGCGGCAACCGCGGCATCGGGCGGGCCATCGCCCTCGCCCTGGCCGGCGGAGGCGCCGACGTGGCCGTGGTCTACCGCCGGGACGGGGACGCCGCCGCCGCCACCGTCAAGGAGGTCGAGGCCCTCGGCCGGCGGGCCGGGGCCTACGCCGCCGACGTGGGGTCCCCGGCCGAGGTGGTGGCGTCGGTGGCGGCGGTGCTGGGCGACTTCGGGTTCGTCGACATCCTGGTGAACAACGCCGGGATCGCCAGCCGGGGCCGGCCGGTGGCCGATACCGAGCCCGACGAGGTCGAGCGGCTCCTCCGGATCCACGCCGTCGGTGCCCACTCGCTGTGCCGGGCGGTCCTGCCGTCGATGCGGGCCCGACCCCGGGGCGACATCGTGATGATCTCGTCGGTGATCACCCGCGATGTCCCGCCCAACGGCGCGCCCTACGCCATGGCCAAGGGGGCGCTGGAGATGCTGGCCGCCACGCTGGCCAAGGAGGAGCGCCGCCACGGCATCCACGTCAACGTCGTGGCCCCCGGCCTGGTCGAGACGGAGATGGGCCGGCGCCTGGCCAAGGCCACCTTCGGGACCGACGACATGCGGGCCCTCGACGCCGCCTTCCCGTTCGGCCGGGTCTGCTCCCCCGAAGACGTCGCCGGCGTCGTACGCTTCGCGGTCTCGTCCGCCGCCGGCTACATGACCGGTGAGGTCTTCCGGGTCGACGGCGGCGGGGGCGGCGTGTCGGTGGTCAAGGAGGCTGAACGGTGAGCGTGCGGGTGGACCTCGACGAGGTGCGGGAGCAGGTGGAGGCCTGCCGGTCCTGCGCCTACCTGATGACCGTCACCGACGACGGCCGGCCCCACGCCGTGTCGGTCGACATGGTATGGGAGGGCGAGGCGCTCGTCGGTGGCGCCGGCCGGCGGACCGCGGCCAACGCCGAGCGGTCACCGGACGTGTCGCTCCTCTGGCCCGAGTCGGGCCGGGACGGCTACGCCCTCATCATCGACGGCACCGCCGAGGTGCGGACCGACGCCAACGGCGAAGGCGCCGTCGTCGCCGTCAAGCCGACGGCGGCGGTGCTGCACGTGACGCCGGCGGCCCGGGGGCAGGGCCCGGGCTGCGTGCCGGTGCTCGGGCACTGAGGATTGGACGTCTGGTGTCGTAGAGCGACAGCAAACGTCCAAACGTTCGCGAGGAGGACGATGGCCGGAGCGATCGAGATGTATCGGCGGGCGGTCGAGACGTTCGGGCAGCGGGTGATGGCGATCGGCCCGGACGACTGGGGCCGGCCGACTCCGTGCCGCGAATGGAGTGTGCGCGACCTCGTCCGGCACCTCGTCTACGAGGAGTTGTGGGCGCCGGAGATCTTCGAGGGCAGGACGATGGCCGACGTCGGCGACCGCTTCGAGGGCGACATCCTCGGCGCCGAGCCCCAGGCGGCCTGGAAGGAGTCAGCCGCCAGCGCCCTGGCCGCCGCCGATCCGGGCCTGCTCGACCGGACGGTGCACCTCTCCTTCGGCGACGTCCCCGGCCGGGAGTACCTCGGCCAGCTGACCGCCGACCACGTGATCCACGCCTGGGACCTGGCCCGGGGCATCGGCGGCGACGACCGTCTCGACCCCGAGCTCGTGCAGTTCGTCTACGACCTGATGGCCCCCCAGGTCGAGCAGTGGCGCGACGCTGGCGTCTTCGCGGCCGCCGTCCCCGTCGGCGACGACGCCGACGTCCAAACGAAGCTGATCGCCCTGACCGGCCGCGCCCCGTAGCGCGCACCCGGCTCAGGCCGGACCGGCCGCGCTGCCTCAGAGCCGGGCGGCGTGGCCGGTAACGGTACAAACAAATGTATGCCAACACTTGTTCGCTATGATTGGTCGTGCCCTTCACCGACCGTTCCCAGGCGACCCGGGAGGCGATCCTGGCTGCGGCCCGGGCCGAGTTCAGCGCCCGGGGCTACGAAGCGACCACCATCCGGGGCGTCGCCGCGGTGGCGGAAATCCACCCGTCGATGGTGATGCGGTACTACTCGAACAAGGACGGGTTGTTCGATGCCGCCATCGACGTCGACCTCGCCCTCCCCGACCTCGAGAGGGTGCCGGTCCGCCGGCGGGGGGAGGTGTTGGCCCGCCACCTCGTGGAGCGATGGGAGGGTCGTCTGGCTGACGAGGCGTTGATGCTGCTGCTGCGGTCGGTGGCCACGAATCCGGCGGCGGCGGAGCGGGCCCGTTCGATCTCCGCCGGGCAGGTGCTGCGCATGGTGGAGCGGGTCGTCGCCGATCCGGCCGAGGCTCCGGTGCGGGCCGCCATGATCAGCAGCCAGGTGCTCGGGATCGCCCTGTGCCGCTACGTGGTGAAGATCCCGCCGCTGGTCGACATGGACGCCGAGATGCTGGTGGCGGCGCTGGCACCGTCGCTCCAGCACCATCTGACCGGGCCCTGTCCGAAGGTGGGTTCCACGCCGAAGCGGTGATCATGCGGAGGTTTCGCGGAGGGCGGAGCGGGCGGCAGTCCGACAGTGCGCCCGGCAGGACCGCCGGGGGCGCTACCGTGCACGGCCGATGGGGATCCAGGCCGACTATGTCCGCAAGATCCAGGGGCTGCTGGCCACGGCGGAGTCGCTGGCCGAGCAGGGCAACGACGAGGCGGCCGGCGCCTACGTGGCCAAGGCCCATGCGCTGCAGCAGAAGTACAGCATCGACCAGGCGATGCTGGCCGACGGCGCCGCCGGCACCGGCCAGCCGGGCGCCATCGTCGACCGGACGTGGACGATGCCCGGCGCCTACGGGCGGCGCAAGGTCAACCTGGCCCACGTCGTCGCCGTCCACACCGGCTGCGCCGGCTACTTCTCCCGGGCGGAGAGCGGCGCCTACCGGTTCACGGTCTTCGGGTTCACCGCCGACGTCGAATGGGCGGAGACGCTGTTCTTCAGCCTCTGCCACCAGGCCGAGGCGGCCCTGCGCCACACCGAGAAGGGCCACGACGACCACGGCCGGTCGTTCACCACCGCCTTCCTGGCCGGGTTCACCCATGAGGTCGCCCGCCGGCTGCGGGAAGCGGCGAAGCAAGCGGAGCGGGCCGCCGCCCGGGAGCAGGCCGCCCGACCCGAGATGAACGGCCAGCGCAGCGTCGCCCTCGTCCTGGCCGACAAGGCGAAGCGGGTGGAGGAGGAACTCGAGGCCAAGGTCGGGCGGCTGAGTACGTCCCGGCTGAGCGGCTCGCAGTCGTACTCGGGCTTCGAGCAGGGCCGGGCCGCCGGCCGCGATGCCACCCTGACCCGCGGTTCCGTCAACAACGGCGCGGCGCCCGTCCTCCCACGCTGATGACCATGACCGGGAGCCTCCGGGAGCGCCAGCAGTCCCTCTACGCCGCCGAGGATGCCGCGCTCGGCGACGCCGGACGGATGTTCCGCGACCTCGGCGAGGTGCGGGCCTACGTCGCCGAGCTCGTGGCCGGCGACTGGTGGGCCGACCGGTGGCCGCACATCGATGCCATCCCGGTCGATCGCACCCGGAGCCGCCGGTTCAGCGGGTACGCCGTTGAGGGCGACGGCTCCACCGGCGAGATCCGGCTGGCGAGCGGCCCGCTCCGCGAGCCCGTCCTCCTCCACGAGATCGCCCACGTCGTCTCGCCCGGGGCCGGGCACGGCCCAACCTTCGTGGCCGGCCTCCTCGCCCTCGTGCGGGAGCGCTTAGGCTTCCACAGCTATGGCGCGCTGCTCGCCGAGCTGCGCCGCCGCAACCTTCTGGAAGGAGACCGAGCGTGATCCTCATCGTGCTGAAGGTGCAGGTCCGGCCCGACCGGCGCGAGGTGTGGCTGGAGCGCATCGCCAAGTACACCGCTGCCGTCCGGGAGGAGCCCGGCAACACGTCGTTCGACTGCTACGAGAGCCTCGACGCCCCGAACGAGTTCGCCATCGTCGAGGGCTTCGCCTCCAAGGAGGCCGGCGACGCCCACGTGCAGACCGATCACTTCAAGGACTTCCTCGTCTGGTTCCCCACGGTGATCGGGAACGCCCCCCAGATCGTCAACACCGAAGTCCCCACCGGCTGGTCCCGCATGTCGGAGTTCGACTAACCGAGGATGAAGTACTTCGCTTCGGGGTGGTGGACGATGATGGCCGAGGTGGACTGCTCCGGGTGGAGCTGGAACTCCTCCGACACCGTCACGCCGATCCGCTCGATCTCGAGGAGCTCGGCCACCTTGGCCTGGTCGTCGAGGTCGGGGCAGGCGGGGTAGCCCCAGGAGTAGCGCGACCCCCGGTACTGCTGCTTGAACAGGCCGCCGAGCGTCGGCCCGTCCTCGTCGGCGAAGCCCCACTCCTCCCGGATGCGGCGGTGCCAGTACTCGGCCAGGGACTCGGCCATCTCCACCGACAGGCCGTGGAAGTAGAGATAGTCCTGGTACTGGTTCGAGGCGAACAGCTCGGCCGAGTGGCGGGAGGCGACGTCGCTCATGGTGACCACGTGGAAAGCGGCGTAGTCGGCCTCGCCCGACGACACCGGCCGGAAGAAGTCGGCGATCGACTGCCACGGCTCCTTGCGCTGGCGGGGGAACGAGAACCGCGTCCGCTCCTCGGTGCGGGTGTCGTCGGTCCAGACCACGAGCTCGTTGCCGTCGGCGTTGACCGGGAAGTAGCCCCAGGCCACGGCCGGCACCAGTGAGCCACCCTCCTTGGCCTTGGCCAGCTCCGCCCGCAGCACCGGGCGGATGCGGGCCTTGAACTCCTGGTCGCTCTCCCCGCCCTCGGGACGGAACTGCCACTGGTTGCGGAACAGCGCTGTCTCGTTGAGGTAGGCGGCGATCTCGTCGAGCGGGATGCCCTTGGCCACCCGGGAGCCGAGGAACGGCGGCTTGAACACCGGGTTGTCGAGCGCCACCGCCGAGCGGGCCGGGATCTCCGCGGGGTCGACGTCCTCCGAAGGACGCTGCGACTTGCGGGGCGGCAGGACCCGCCCGCCCGGAGCCCGCCCAAAGTCGGGGTCGAGGTGCCCGGTCCGCTTGCCTTCCACCAGCTTCTCCATCGTGCGGAGACCCTCGAAAGCGTCCTTGCCGTAGAAGACGCGGCCCTTGTAGACCTCGCGCAGGTCGCGCTCGACGTAGCTGCGCGTGAGCGCCGCCCCGCCGAGCAGGACGGGGATGTGCTCGAGGCCCCGGGAGTTCAGCTCCTCCAGGTTCTCCCGCATGATCAGCGTGCTCTTCACCAGCAGGCCGCTCATGCCAATGGCGTCGGCCTTGAATTCCTCCACCGCTTCGACGAAGTCGTGGATCGGCACCTTGATGCCGAGGTTCTTCACCTCGTAGCCGTTGTTGGTCAGGATGATGTCGACGAGGTTCTT
This sequence comes from Acidimicrobiia bacterium, assembly GCA_025934385.1. Next base: position 6,586 of record JAICYE010000079.1, read on the forward strand.
GCCGATGTCGTGGACGTCGCCCTTCACCGTGCCCAGCACGACCCGGCCCTTGCCGCCGGCGTCGGCTTTCTCCATGTGGGGCTCGAGGAAGGCGACTGCGGTCTTCATCGTCTCGGCGGACTGCAGCACGAACGGCAGCTGCATCTCGCCCGAGGCGAACAGCTCGCCGACGACCTTCATACCTTCCAGCAGCACGTCGTTGATGATCGACAGCGCTTTGCGGCCACCGGTCAGCGACTCGTCGAGCTCGGCCTCGAGGCCGTCACGCTCGCCGTCGACGATGCGGGCCTTGAGCCGCTCCTCAACCGGCCAGCCCGATCGGTCTTCCCGCTCGACGGCGCCCTGCTCGACGTCGGCGAAGGCGGCGATGAGTTCGTGGAGCGGGTCGTAGCCGGGGCGCCGGCGGTCGTATATGAGGTCGAGGCACAGCTCCTTCGCCCGTTCGTCGATGCGGTGCATCGGCAGGATCCGGGCCGAGTGGGCGATGGCGGCGTCGAGGCCCGCCTGCACACACTCGTGGAGGAACACCGAGTTCAGCGCCTGGCGGATGGCCGGCTTGAGGCCGAAGCTGACGTTGGACACGCCGAGCACCGTGTACACGCCGGGCAGTTCCGCCTTGATGCGCCGAATGGCCTCGATCGTCTCCATGGCGTCGCCGCGCAGGTCCTCCTGGCCGGCGCCGAGCGGGAACGTGAGGGCGTCGAAGATGAGATCGCCCGGTTCGAGGCCGTACTGCTCGACGGCGAGGTCGTGGATGCGCTTGGCGACGCGTACCTTCCAGTCGGCTGTGCGGGCTTGGCCCTCCTCGTCGATCGTGAGGCAGATGACGGCGGCGCCGTACTCCCGGGCCAGGGCGAAGACGCGGTCGCAGCGGGAGCCGGGCGCCTGCCCGTCCTCCAGGTTGGCGGAGTTGAGCACGGCCCGGCCGCCGATGTGCTGCAGCCCGGCCTCCAGCACCGGCGGCTCGGTGGAGTCGAGCACCAGCGGCAGGGCGGCGGCGGTGGCGAAACGGCCGGCGATCTCGTGCATGTCGGCCACGCCGTCGCGCCCGACGTAGTCGACGCAGACGTCGAGGACGTGGGCGCCCTCCTTCACCTGGTCCCGGGCCATCTGCACGCAGCCGTCCCAGTCGCCGGCCAGCATGGCTTCCCGGAACTTCTTCGACCCGTTGGCGTTGGTGCGTTCACCGATCGCCAGGTAGGCCGTGTCCTGGGCGAAGGGGACGGCGGTATAAATCGAGGCACACCCCGGCTCGTGGACCGG
>JAICYE010000339.1 GCA_025934385.1 Acidimicrobiia bacterium
GACCCACATCCCGCCGTGGACGTCGCCGGCCACGGTGCACGCGGAGGCGCTCACGGCGTACTCCGGGCCGGTGGATCTGGCCGAGCCCGGCGCCACCTGGGCGCTCTGAGGCGGGACCGGGGCCGGGGGTAGGGTCCCCGTCCCATGGAGAAGGAACAAGCCCGTCAGCTGGCCGAGACCGTGGCCTGGAGCCGCATCGCCATCGGCGCCGTCGCCCTCCTCGCCCCCGCCGCCCCGCTGCGGCCCTGGCTCGGCCGGGAGTTCGCCGGCGATCCCCGGGCCAGGCTCCTGGCCCGGTCGCTCGGCGCCCGCGACCTCGCCCTCGGGCTCGGCGTGATCCTGGCCCTCCGCCACGAGGGACCGGTGCGGGGCTGGGTCGAGGGCGCCGGCGTGGCCGACGCCGGCGACTGCCTGGCCACCGTGCTGGCCTTCGGGAAGCTGCCGAAGGCGGGGCGCTGGCTGGTGCTGGCATCGGCCGCCGGCGCCGCGGCCACCGCCCGGCTCATCGCGCCCGCCATCGACGAGTAAGTAGCCTGTCGGGCAATGAAAGCCATGACCGCTGACGAGCTACGACGCGCCTTCCTCGGCTTCTTCGAGGGCAAGGGGCACACGCCGCTGCCGTCGTCGAGTCTCGTGCCCAACGACCCGACGCTGCTGCTCACCACCGCGGGCATGGTGCAGTTCAAGCCCTACATGCTGGGCGAGGAGAAGCCGCCGTGGCCCCGGGCCACGACCGTCCAGAAGTGCTTCCGCACCACCGACATCGACATCATCGGGACGACGACCCGGCACCTCACGTTCTTCGAGATGCTGGGCAACTTCTCGCTGGGCGACTACTTCAAGGCCCAGGCCATCCCGTTCGCCTGGGAGCTGGCCACGACGGTCTTCGAACTCGACCCCGAGCGGATCTGGGTGACGGTGTTCGAGACCGACGACGAGTCGATCGAGATCTGGGCCAACGACGTGGGGATGCCTCGGGAGCGGATCCAGCGCCGGGGCGAGGCCGACAACTTCTGGGCCATGGGCCCGACCGGGCCGTGCGGGCCGTGCTCGGAGCTGTACTACGACCGGGGGCCCGGCTTCGGCGCCGAGGGCGGCCCGGCCGGCGGGGGTGAGGAGCGCTACGTCGAGTTCTGGAACCTCGTGTTCATGCAGTACAACCGGGCGGAGGACGGGACGCTCACCGACCTCCCCCAGCGCAACATCGACACCGGCGCCGGGCTGGAGCGGATCCTGGCCCTGCTCCAGGGCGAGCATTCGGTGTTCGAGACCGACGTCCTGCGCCGGATCCTGGCCGTGGCCGAGGCCACCACCGGCCGGGAGTACGGCGCCGACGAAAAGACGGACGTGTCGCTGCGGATCCTGGCCGACCACGGCCGGGCGATGACCTTCCTCGTGGCCGACGGCGTCCTGCCCACCAACGAGGGCCGGGGGTACGTGCTGCGCCGGCAGATCCGCCGGGCCGTCCGCCACGCCCGGCTGCTGGGCTTCGAAGGGGAGATCAGCGGGCCGCTGGTCGACGCCACCGTCGAGACGATGGGCGAGGCCTACCCCGACCTGGTGCGGCGGCACGACTTCCTCCGCCAGATGGCCGCCCGGGAGGAGGCCCGCTTCGGCGAGACGTTGCGGCGGGGCCTCGACCTGCTCGACGACCTCGTGGCCAAGGGCGACATCTCGGGGGCCGACGCCTTCTTCCTCCACGACACGCTCGGCTTCCCCGTCGAGGTGACGGCCGAGATCGCCGCCGACCGGGGCCGGGCCGTCGACCTGGCCGGCTTCACCGAGCGCATGGAGGAGCAGCGCCGCCGGGCCCGGGAGGCCCGGGCGGTCAGCGTGCCGGGGGCCGGGGGCCCGTCCGCCGAAGGGGCGGTGGCGCCGGCCTACGCCGAGCTGCTCGACGCCTCCGGGCCCAACGAGTTCACCGGCTACGGCGAGGCGGTATCGGTCGGGCACGTCGTCGCCCTGCTCGACAAGACGGAGTCGATCGGCCGGGCCGAGCACGGCCGCAAGGTCGACGTGATCCTCGACCGCACGCCCTTCTACGCCGAGTCCGGCGGCCAGGTCGGCGACACCGGCACCATCGAGACGGCCGATGGCACCCTGCGGGTGCTCGACACCGTCTACGCCGTCCCCGGCAAGCTGATCCTCCACCGGGCCGAGGTCGTCTCCGGTCACGTGGCGGTGGGGTCGGAGGCGACCGCCCGCATCGACGTCGCCCGCCGGGAGCGCACCCGCCGCAACCACACCGGCACCCACCTGCTGCACTGGGCGCTGCGCGACGTCATCGGCGACCACGTGAAGCAGGCCGGCTCGCTGGTGGCCCCCGACCGGCTGCGCTTCGACTTCTCGCACTACGAGGGCGTGCCGGCCGAGATCCTGGCCCGGGTGGAGACCCAGGCCAACGAGGAGGTGCTGGGCAACGGTGCGGTCCGGGTCTACGAGACGACCAAGGATCACGCCGAGTCGATCGGCGCCGTGGCTTTCTTCGGCGACAAGTACGGCGACATCGTGCGGGTGGTCGAGGCCGGCGACCGGTCGAAGGAGCTGTGCGGCGGCACGCACGTCTCGGCGCTGGGCATGATCGGCCCGATCAAGGTGCTGGGAGAGAGCTCGATCGGCGCCAACGTCCGGCGGATCGAGGCGCTGACGGCGACCGCCACGCTGGCCCACGTCGGCGCCGAGGAGGCCCGGCTGCGGCGGGCCGCCGAGCTGCTGCGGGTGGCGCCGCAGGAGGTGCCGGAGAGCATCGAACGGTTGCAGGGCAAGGTGAAGGAGCTCCAGGAGGAGCTCGACGCCGCCCGGGCCCGGCAGGCCGCCGGAGAGGCGAAGACGCTGGCGGCGTCCGCCTCCGGCGGTGTGCTGGTGGCCCGGCGGGACTCCTCGACGCCCGACGACCTCCGCCGTCTGGCGCTCGGCGTGCGGGACGAGATCGGGTCCGGCGTCGTCGTCCTGCTGGGCACCTCGCCCGACGGCACCAAGGCCGGGCTGGCGGTGGCGGTGAGCTCCGACCTCGTCGGTCAGGGGATCTCGGCGGCCGAGGTGGCCGGCGACGCCGCCCGGACTCTGGGCGGGGGCACCGCCCGCAACCCCGAGCTCGTCACCGGCGGCGGGCCCCGGGTGGAGAACGTCGAGGCGGCGCTGGAGCAGGCCCGCCGCAAAGCGATCGAGGCGGTCGAGGCGGTCGCCGGCGACGGCGGGTGAGCCCGAGCCTGTGGGCGCGCCGCCGGGTCGGGTGCTCGGGGTCGACCTCGGCTCGCGGCGCATCGGGCTGGCGCTGTCCGATCCGCTGCGGGTGCTGGCCGTCCCGTTGACCGTGCTGGAGCGGTCGGGCGACCCGGGCGCCGACCACAACACGATCGTGCAGGCGGCGGTGGAGCACGACGCGGTGCTGATCGTCGTCGGGCTGCCGCTGTCGCTCTCCACCGGCCGGGCCGGCCCGGCCGCCCGGGCGACGCTCGACGAGGTGGCGGCGCTCCGGCGCCGGGCGGCGGCGCTCGACCCGCCGGTGCCGGTCGAGACCCGGGACGAGCGCCTCACGACCGTGGCGGCACAACGGTCCCTGGCCGAGGGCGGCGTCCGGGCCCGGAACCGCCGGGCGCTGGTCGACAAGGTGGCGGCGGCGGTGATGC
>JAICYE010000140.1 GCA_025934385.1 Acidimicrobiia bacterium
CCGTCCGACGCCGGCCTGACGGCGGTGGCCGCCCCGGTCCCGGCCGGGGCTGCGGGACCGACGGCGACGTCGGCCGGGAGGCCGGCGGACTTCGGCGCTCAGCGGCGGCTCAGCCGGCGCCGTGGACCGCCTCGAGGAGCGGCGCCACCCCGGCGGCGAGGGCGGCAACGGTGCGGCAGGCGTGGCCGAGCTCGGCGGCGTCGAGGGTGGAGAGGAGCAGCTCGTCGCCGACGAAGACGGCGCCGTCGGCCCAGTAGAGCCGGGCGAAGCGGACGTGGCGGTTCAGGTCGTTGAGCTCGGTCAGCAGCTCGGGGCTCGGGTCGACGCCGGTGGCGAGGCTGGCGAAGGCACAGACGGTGTCGGGCGTGCCGGCGTCGGCGTCGCCCTCGATGAGGCTGAGGTAGAGGAGGCGGTCGTTGCCGAGGGGGACGGGGTAGGCGCCGTCACCGTCCCGTTCGAGGTCGGCGGGGTCGACGTCGAGGAGCTCGGCCAGCATGGCCTCGAAGGCCGGCCGGGCCGACTCCACGCCGATGCGGACGGGCATGAGCAGGGCCAGGAACCCGTCGCCGGTCTCGACCCGCAGCGGCACGCCGGGGTCGGGCGGGAGGTGCAGGGTGAGGACGTCCTCGCCGGCGGCCGAGGCCAGGTCGTAGAGGAAGCCGGGGTTGACGCCGACCCGGGCGTCGGCGGAGGCGGTGCAGGCGACGGCGGCCTCGGTCTCGGCGTGGCCGTCCCAGGAGGCGACGGCCCGGAGCCGGCCGGCCCGGGCGTCGACGTGGAGGACGAAGGTCTCCTGCCGGTCGGCGTCGAGCCACGGCGGGCGGAGGTTGGCGCCGTGGATGGCGGCGAAGAGGTCCTCCGCGGCCAGGGTGACTGCGGTGCCGGTGGTGGCGCCCCGCCGGCTGAGGTACTCCTCGACGTCGGGGTAGCCGTCGAGGCCGGCGTCGAAGGGCACCTCGACGCCGTCGACCCGCAGGACGCCGCGGTCGCCGGCGTCACCGCCGTCGTCGGTGTCGCCGTCGTCGCCTCCGTTCCCGCTTCCGTTGCGGCCAACGGTGAACGTGACCGTGGCGGCGTTGCGCCGCTCGGCCATCTGCCAGGCGAGGGTGAAGATGCGGACGGGCACGGCGAAGGTGCCGGCGCCGTCGGCCGTGCCGGCGGTGAGGCGGCCGAGGCGGTAGGAGTCGGTGGCCGTCCAGCGCACGGCGTCGGCGGTGGCGTCGACCAGCCAGCGGCTGAGATCGGGATGGTTCATCGAGGCGAACGACCCGAGCCGGTCCTGTAGCTGCTGGAGCCCGGCCGTCGTGACGGTGACGGTCAACGGTGCGGCCGCGGCCCGGCCGGTGGCGTCGGCGGCGGCGTCGTCGGCGGCGGCGGCGGCGGCACTCACGGCTCGATCCCCGCCAGCGTCCCCTGCCCGGCTCCGGCGGTGCGCCGGGTCGCCGCCTGCTCCGCCATGGTGTCGGCGAGGTCGGCGGCGAGGTCCTCCAGGTGGCGGACGAGGCGGTCGGCGGCCGGCACGTCGAGTTGGGCGAAGACGACGTTGGCGCCGTCGACCGAGACCCACCCGGCCGGCACGACCGTGTCGAGCCCGAGGTCGTGGAGGGCGAGGGCGAGCCGTCGGGCGATCGACCGGGCGGTGGCCTCGCCCGGCCTCCGGTACCGGTCCGCCGGCTCGGGGGTCGGGAGCGGCAGCTTCTCGTTGGGTCGGCGGGTCGTCGGGAGAGCACGGAGGAGCGAAACGCCGGAGAGGTTCTTCATGCCTCTCAGGTACGGCGCCGCCGTGACGAGGGAGGCACGACCGACTATCGGCGCGCTCTCTCGAGCCGCTGGGCTGCCTGGCGGCATCGGGCCGAGCGCAGGCCGGCAGTCGCCAGGCTGGGCGCATCGACGAGCATGCGAAGCTCGCTCGGGTTCAGCACCTCTCGGAAAACGAAGGTGCTCGGCGGCGTCGCCTGAACGTCCGCCGCCGCCATGGCGAGTTCAGCCGGCGTCACCTCCAGCGCAGTGTCCCCACCAAACTCCTCGAGGAGTCGCGCCACGTCAGGCTCGAACTGTCGGAGGAGGAAGGCGACAGAGTCGGCGGGCGCCCGATCGGCTCCCCGATCTTCGGGTTCGGCGCCCTCCAACTCCGGCGCAGCGGATTCTCGCTCGGGCTCGGCCACCTCGAGTTCGAGCTCAGCCGACTCCCGCCCGGCCTCGGCAACCGCCGCCTCCACCTCCGTCGACACCCGCTCGGCCTCGGCAACCGCCGATGCCAGCTCAGCGCCCCGCTGCTGCAGCAATGCTTCCCGTGCGGTCACGCCACCGGGTGCGACGTCACCGGTCGCCGGCCCGACGCGACGGCGGCGTTTGCGGCGGGTGACGACGGTGGTCACGGCCAGGGCGCCGGCCAATCCCGCACCCGCCTCGCGTCCCTTGGACTGATGGCCGTGCGAATCACCGCCGATGGCGGCGTCGACCACGTCGCCGGTCACGGAGGCCGCGACCGAAAGCGGGGCGCGCCGCGCGTCGGTCACCTTGTGGGTCTCGTTGCCGGTGGCGGTGCCGGGCTTGGCCGTCGGGGCGGCCATGGCGTTCTCGCCGTGGCCGGGGGCGGCGTCCGAGGGCGTCAGCTTTGGAGCGCCGGCAGTGGCCCAGGCCGGTGAGGCCGCGGGGTCGGCCGGGGACGGGCCGGCGGGGAGATCGGCCGGGTTGGCACCGTTGGCGATGCCGTTGAAGGGACCGAAGACCAGGTTGTCAGCCGGTGCGGTCGGCGAGGGCGTGTCCGAACCGCCCGGCGTCGGGCTGGCGACACGAGCCTCGGACGGCAGGACCGGTGTGACGGACAAGGGCGTGATCGGGCCGGGATTCGTCGTGGTAATGGGCGGGGAGCCGGGGCGGGCCAGCACGACCAGGGCATTGGTGGCGCCGCGCTCGACGTAGTTGGCCGGGTGGGCAGGGTCGTTGTCGCTGGGACGGTTCTCGACCGTGCCGCCCTCGACCAAGGTCGTGCCGCCGCCGCCGTCGAGGTTGACGGCGTCGGTGGCGCCGAGGCCGAGCAGGAAGTCGGCGGCTTCGGCCATGGTCATGCCGAGGGAGGTCGTCTGGCGGCCGTCGACGGCCACCAGGAAGACGTCGCCGGCCTTGTTCCAGGCCACCAGCGTGTGGGGCTGCTGCGGGTAGATCAGGTTGGCGTCGTTGCCGTAGGGCGTCGCCTTCTGGCCGTTGTGGAGGACGACCGGGTAGGCGCCCAGGCTGGCGCCGGCGTCCACCGGCGAGGTCACCACGAGGCGGGCCCGGGGTGCCAGCTTGTTGGTCTGGCTTCGGGTCCAGGCGGCGGCGAGCTGCTGGCCGGCGGCGCCGTCGCCGGAGAGGACCACCCCGTCGGGCGGGATCGGGCCGGCGCCGGTCCGGATCCCCCGCAGGTCGAGGCTGGCCGGCTGGCCCACCACCCCGACCGGCCCGGCCCGGGCGCCGACGATCAGCTCCGTCCGGTTGGAGGCCGGCGTATCGGCGCCGTAGTCCGGCGTGTACACCGACAGGCCGCCGGGGGGCGGGCCGGTGTTCACCGCGCCGAGGGGGATCTGCGTTCCGTCGGCGAAGGTCAGGGAGCCCGTCCACGGAAAGGGGCCGGCGCTCAGATGCCCGTCCTTCGTCACCGTCAGCTGCGGACGGGCCGGGTCGGGTGACCGCAGCATCCGGCCGTCAGCGATCACGCCGCCGACCGGGACGCCGTTGTCGTGGAAGTCGCCGTTGACGCCGACGATGCAGTGGACCCGTCCGCACATCGAGCTCGTCGTCTCGAGGTCGGTGGGGGTGGTCGAGAGCTTGTCGTCGGCGTTGACGACCTTCAGGTCGACCCAGGCCCCGGGCACCACGTGGGCGACGTGGGCGACGACCGGCGTGCCCTTGGTGAGCTTCATGTACTCGACGCCGGTGTAGAGGTCGGAACGGGCCGCAACGCTGAAACCCGGTGGTATCGCGTTCTGTGACGCTGATGCTGTCGCCCCCAGCCCGAGGGCGAGCAACAGCAAGGCGCCGGTGGCCCTCCGCATGGGTCCTCCGCCATCCCGATCGACCCGTCATGGCAGGACGCCAAGCCGGACATTTGCTAACGAGTTCGGCATTCACCCCCAAAGCCCTTTTTGGGGAGTTATCTGCCTTTCCCCGGTTCTTCAGCCAGGAACGACGCAATCTGCCCAAATGGCCGATATCGCCCATCGACCCGAACGGGCGGCAGGTCCTGAGCCGATCTCTACGTCAGCTTCGCCACGCCGAAGGCGAGGGCGGCGAGCGACACCACGGTGCCGACGTTGGCGATGAGCAGCGTCCTCGTCTGGGCGGTGATGAGCTGCGATTGCGCAGTGATCAGGTTCGCCTGGCCCAGCAGCTCCCCGCGGAAAGCGGCCAGCAGCTTGTGCTCCATCGCCTCGAACCGCAGGTTCATCCGCTCCTCGAGCCCGTCCAGGTCCCGCTTCGTGGCGACGTCGGCCCAGCCGACCGGCGGCATCATCTCCATCAGCGTCTCCGCCGATTCGGCTCCCAGCACCTGCTCGAGGCGCAGGAACAGTTCGTGTCGTGCTCGTTCATCCAGAGCCATGATTCACCCTCCACGGTGATCCGACAACCCGGGAGAGCGTTCGAGTGCCCCCACGCCTCGTGGGCCTTCTCGGACCCACGGTGAATTTGTCGGGATTCGCGTCATCAATCCCTGATTGCACCGTTTTCGGAGTCGTCGAGGCTTTCAACGACGAAAGGGCCGCTCGATGGAACCGCACCGCATGATCGACGACGTGAACCCGGCTGCGCTCCGTCCGGCGCCGCTGGTCGTTCCCGTCCCCGGCGAGAGAGTGCTGCACCTTGCGCCGACCGGACGGCCGCCCCGGCCGTTCCCCTGGCGCCGGCTCCGACGGGCGGCCGCCGTGGCGGTGGCGGTCACCGCTATCGGCGCCGCCGGCTTCGTCTGGTGGGACCGCACGGTCACCCACTCCGGCGGTCCGGTGGAGTTCGACGCCGGCATCTCCGGCCAGCGCCTCGCCGTCGGGCAGGCCACCGCCTTCCACGACGTGACCCTCCTGAACCGGGCGGGCAGGCCCGCCACCCTCGAGAACGTGCGGATCCTCGGTGTGACCGGTGGCTTCGACGTCCTCGGCGTCCGGGCGAACCGCTGGCCGGACGCCGCCGGCATCTCGGCTGGTGCTCCCGGTGTCCCGCCGACCGGTGCGCAGCCCTCGACGCTGGCCGGCGAGCACGTCGTCCCGGTGGCCACGACGAACACGCACGGCGAACCCGGCAACGGACTCGAGCTCGCCATCAGCGCCCGCACCATGGTGCCCGGCGTGGCCCGGATCCGAGGCCTGGAGATCACCTACCGGGTCGGCCCCCGCCGCTACCGCCGGTTCTCCGAGGCCCCGAGATATCTCTGCGCCCCGCTCGAGCAGTTCACCGTCGACACCTGCCCCGGCAAGGCGGAGGGCCAGTTCGGCACCGCCGCTGTCGACTTTCCGGTCAGGCCGTAGCGCTCCGACGGGCCACTACCGGCAGGCTCGTGAAAGGCGGTTCGGCCTTCCGCCGCCCGGGAATAGTTCCTCGAACGACGCGAGGAGGTACGTGATGGGCATGATGGACGAGATGAAGGACAAGGCCCAGGACGCAGCCGGCCAGCACGGCGACAAGATCGACGAAGGGTTCGACAGGGCCGGAACTGCCGCCAAGGAGAAGACCGGCGGCAAGCAGGACGACAAGATCGACCAGGGTGTCGAGCGCGGGAAGGACGCCGCCAAGGACTTCGGCCGGTAACCGCGACAAGCCGGGGAGTGTGCAGCACGACACCCCGGCCGACCCAGGATGTTCCAGGAATGAGGGGGGCCCCGGGCGACCCCGGGGCCCGCCCTCTCAACACCTTCCCAATTGAGGCGGTTTCTCCTCGATCGGCCGGGCCGTCCGGCCGATCAGAACGGTGTGCTCCGTCACGCCGGCCCCGTACCGCACGGACGGGAGCCGGCCTGACCGGGGCCGCCGAGTTCTGAGGAGACCGCTGTGAGCTTGATCTTCCGCCGCTCGAAGAGCATCGGCCCGTTCCGCTTCACGCTGTCGAAGCGGGGCCTCGGCGCCTCCGTGGGCGCCGGACCGATCCGGATCGGCCGGGGCGGCACCGGTCGGCGGACCACCACCGTGCGCCTGTTAAAGGGTCTCTTCTGGCGCCGGAGCGAGGCACCAACGCCCG
>JAICYE010000021.1 GCA_025934385.1 Acidimicrobiia bacterium
GCCTCGGCCATGATCGACCTGTCGGACGGGCTGTCGTCGGATCTCGGCCACATCTGCCGGGCCTCCGGCGTGGGCGTGCGGCTGGAGGCGTCGGCCATCCCGGCCGGGCCGGGCGCCACCGTCGACGATGCTCTCTCCGGCGGCGACGACTACGAGCTGTGCTTCACCGCGCCCGATCCGGGGCGGGTCGCCGAGGCCTTCGCCGCCGCCGGGCTGCACCTCCCGGCGCCGATCGGGACGGTGACGGCCGGCCACGAGGTCCTGCTGTCGACGCCGAGCGGCGGCAGCTGGCCGCTGGCCCCGGCCGGCTGGGAGCACCCGGTCGAGTGAAGGCTTCCGGGGGACACCCCCGAACTCCCGGGCTCCCGGTCGCCCTCACCGTGGCCGGGACCGATTCCGGCGGCGGCGCCGGCATCGCCGCCGACCTCAAGACCTTCGCCGCCCACGGCGGGTGGGGGACCTGCGCGGTGACGGCCGTCACCGCCCAGAACACCGTCGCCGTTGAGGTGGTCGAGGTACTCCGGGCGGAGATCGTGGCGGCGCAGATCGCGGCGGTGGCCCGGGTCGTCGGCATCGGCGCAATGAAGACGGGGATGTTGGGCGACGCCGCCGTCGTCGAGGCGGTGGGGGCGGCGGTTGAGGAGTGGGACCTCCATCCACTCGTCGTGGATCCCGTCGCCGTGGCGTCGGCCGGCCGGGCGCTGCTCTCCACCGACGGCGTGGACGCCCTTCGGGAGCGGCTCCTGCCGCCCGCCGACCTTGTGGTCCCGAACCTGGCCGAGGCCGCGCTTCTGGCGGCGCTCGACGAGGTCCCCTCCGACGAGGCGGGCGTCGAGCGGGCGGCGGCGGCGGTGCTCGATCTCGGCCCGAGGGCCGTGCTGCTCACCGGCGGGCACCTGCCCGGCCCGGAATCCCCCGACCTGCTGATCTGGCGGGGCGACGCCGAAGAGGATTGGACAGTTATCGGGAACAGTCCCCGACAACTGTCCAAACGATGGTTCCGGGGGCGGCGCCTCGAGGCCAGGAGCACCCACGGGACGGGGTGCGTGCTGTCGGCGGCCATCACGGCCCGGCTGGCGCGGGGGGAGGACCTCGTTCAGGCGGTGGAGGGTGCGAAGGCGTTCGTGACGGCGGCCATCGCCGCCGGCGTGGAGCTCGGCGCCGGGCCCGGCGCCGTCAACCCTTCTGGATCTTTCCCGCCTTGAGGCAGGAGGTGCAGACCCGCACCCGCTTCGGGGCCCCCGCCACCATGGCCCGGATCCGCTGGATGTTGGGGTTCCAGCGTCGCTTCGTCCGGCGATGGGAGTGGCTCACCCGCATGCCCACCCGGGGCCGCTTCCCGCACACCTCGCACACCGCCGACATTTCGAGACCTCACTTCTGACCTAGAAACAAAGAACGGCTCAGGATAGCAGCGACGATACGCTCGCCCGGCAGTGGGCAAGACGCTGCGCGACCTGCGGGACATCCCGATCTCCCGGATCTCCGGCGTGACGCCGCGCCTCGAGGAACGGCTCGGGATGCTCGGCATCCACAACGTCCTGGATCTGATCGAGCACTACCCGCGCCGCTACCTCGACCGGACGAAGAAGGCCGACATCGCCGACCTCCGGGTGGGGGAGGAGGCCACCGTCTACGCCGAGGTCCGCAAGCTGTCGTCCCGACGGACCCGCCAGGGCCGGGCGCTGGTGGAGACGATCGTCTACGACGGCACGTCGTACCTCTACGTCACGTTCTTCAACCAGTCGTGGCGGGCCCAGCAGCTGGCCGTCGGCACCGAGGCGGCGTTCTTCGGCAAGCTCGAGCACTACCGGGGCAGGCACCAGATGACGAACCCCGTCGTCGACGTCCTCGGTCGGATCGGCGAGAAGACCGGCGTCATCGTGCCGGTCTACCCCCAGTCGGGCAAGGCCGACGTGTCCACCTGGCAGCTCCAGAAGTTCGTGGCCGAGGCGCTGCGCCGGGCCCGCGACCTCGACGACCCGGTCCCCGACGACGTGCTCCGCCGGCTCGGGCTCGTCGATCGCACCCGGGCCTACAACGGAATCCACGAGCCCGAGATCGAGGCCGATCACTACCGGGCCGCCCGCCGGTTGATCTTCGACGAGTTCCTCCGGATGCAGCTCGGACTGGTGGCCCGCAAGCGGGCCTTCGAGGAGCGCCGGATCGGCCTCACGCACCGGGTCGACGGGCCCCTGGTGCCGGCCTTCCACGGCAACCTGCCCTTCCCGCTGACGGGCGACCAGCAGCGGGCCATCGCCGAGATCATGAGGGACCTGGCCGCACCCCGGCCCATGCACCGGCTCCTCCAGGGCGACGTCGGCTCCGGCAAAACCGTGGTGGCCCTCACCGCGCTCCTGACCGCCGTCCAGGGCGGCTACCAGGGGGCGATGATGGCGCCCACCGAGGTGCTGGCCGAGCAGCACCACCTGAGCATTTCCGGCTTCCTCGAAGGCCTGACCGTGGCCTCGGAGGGGACGCTGATGGGGGAGCGGCCTGTCCGGGTGGAGCTCCTCACCAACCGGACCGGGGCCGCCGGGCGGCGCAAGCTCTCCGCCGCCCTGGCCGCCGGCGAGGTCGACATCGTCGTGGGGACCCACGCCCTCATCTACGACAGCGTCGCCTTCCCGGCCCTCGGCGTGGCGGTGATCGACGAGCAGCACCGCTTCGGCGTCGAGCAGCGGGCCCTGCTGCGGGCGAAGGGCCCGAGTGGCGCCGACGGAGGCGAGGGGCCGGAACCGGACGTCCTGGTGATGACCGCCACGCCCATCCCCCGCACCGCGGCGATGCTCATCTACGGCGACCTCGACAAGTCGGAGCTGCGGGAGATGCCCCCCGGACGCACGCCGATCACCACCGACGTCATCGGCCCATCGCCCCTGGAGCGGGCCGGTGCCTACCAGCGCCTCCGTGATCAGGTGGCGGCCGGCCGGCAGGCCTACGTCGTCTGCCCCCTGGTCGAGGGGTCGGAGAAGGTCGAGGCCAAGGCGGCCACCGAGGAGGCGGCCCGGCTCGAGGCCGAGGAGCTCCGGTCCTTGAGGGTCGGCCTGCTCCACGGCCAGATGCCCCAGGCCGACAAGGAGGCCACGATGGCCGGCTTCCGGGCCGGCCTGATCGACGTGCTGGTGTCGACCACGGTCATCGAGGTCGGCGTCGACGTGCCCAACGCCACCGTCATGATCATCGAGGACGCCGACCGTTTCGGGCTCTCCCAGCTCCACCAGCTGCGGGGCCGGATCGGTCGGGGCGGCGGCGAGTCGTGGTGCTTCCTGTTCGCCGACCCCCAGACGGCCGAGGCCGAGGCCCGCCTCCAGGCCATGGCCGACTCCACCGACGGCTTCCTGCTGGCCGAGCGCGACCTCGAGATCCGCGGCGCCGGCGAGGTCTTCGGCGAGCGCCAGGCCGGCTTCACCGACCTCAAGCTCGGCCGCATCCCCCGGGACGAGCCGGTGGTGCTCGAGGCCCGCCGGGTGGCCGAGGAGATCCTCGACGCCGACCCCGGCCTGGCCACCCACCGCCGGCTGGCCGAGGAGGTGGAGGACCTCCTCGGCGACGACGTCGAGTTCCTCTTCAAGAGCTGACCGGCCCCAGCCCTCAGGTGAGGAGGACCGCCCGGATGCGGCTGTTGCCGGTATCACCGATCAGGACCGCGTCGGTGGCGGCGTCGTAGGCCACGCCCCGGGGGCCCTTGATGCGGGCCAGGTCGGCAGGCCCGCCGTCGCCCGACAGCCCGGCCGACCCGGTGCCGGCGAAGTCGGTCACGGTGCCCGACGGGTCGACCCGGCGGATGCGGTTGGCCGTCTCGTCCGCCACGTAGACGTTGCCGGCGCCGTCGACGGCCACGTCGCGGGGCATCTGGAAGCCGGCGGCGAAGGTGCTGATCCGTCCGTCGGCGTCGACCCGGCGGATCCGCCCGTTGTTCTGGTCGACGATGTAGAGCCGCCCCTGGGGGTCGAAGGCGACGTTCCGGGGCTCGTTGAGCTTGGCCGAGGTGGCCGGCCCGCCGTCGCCAGAGAAGCCGGCGCTGCCGGTGCCGGCGACCGTGGTGATGACCCCGGTATCGAGGTCGACCCGGCGCACCCGGTGGTTGTTGTTGTCGGCGATGTAGAGGCTCCCGTCGGGAGCGATCTCCACGCCCTTGGGATAGTTCAGCTTGGCCGCCGTCGCCGCCCCGCCGTCGCCGGAGAAGCCGGCGCTGCCCGTCCCGGCCACGGTGGTCACGATCCCGGTCTCGGCGTCGATGCGCCGGACGCGCTGGTTGGCGGCATCGCCGACGTAGACGTTGCCGGCCGGGTCGGAGGCGATGCCGTGCGGCTGGTTGAAGCGGGCCGTCGTGGCCGGGCCGCCGTCGCCGCCGTACCCCGCCGAGCCGGTCCCGCCGATTGTCGTGATCACGCCCCGGGTGTCGACCTCGCGGATCCTGTTGTTGTCGGTGTCGACCAGGTAGACGTTCCCCGCGGCGTCGGCGGCCATCGTCCTCGGCTCCCGGAGCTGGGCGGCGGTGGCCGGCCCGCCGTCGCCGGAGAACCCGGCCGACGTGCCCGCCAGGGTGGCGATCGTCCCGACGTCACCAGGCGGCGGGGGCGGGGGTGGTGGGGGTGGCGGCGGAGGCGTCGATCCGGCGTCGGCCTCGACGAGGAGTTCGGGCCGGTTCGATGCCGCCTCCCGCGACCGGAAGTCGGTGCCGTCGGTGGAGTCGGCCACGAGGTCGAAGCTGACGTCCCCGGGGCCCGTCACGGCGGCGGTGACGTCGTAGGCGACGTACTGGCCGGAGGGCACCTTGCCGTGGTCGGCAACGAGCACGCCGCGGGCCGGGCGGTCGTTCCACGTGACCGCGGACTCCGACCAGCCGGTCGCCGACCGGTAGACCTTGGGAGCGTTCCCCGACTTGTTCGTGACGAACAGTCGGAGCGTCGCCCGGGTGACCGGGCCGCCCGGGTCGGGGACGCTGAAGGCGACGAAGCTCTCGAGCATCGGCGACTTGTCGGCCTGGAGGGCGGTGGCGGTGCCGTAGTTGGTGGCGGGCGACGCCTGGGCGACCCGGGCGTCGGCGGCGGCCGGCACGGTGAGCGTGACCGGGGTCGCGCCGGCCGGCGGCGCCGCGGCCGGGATCATGGCGACGGCCGTGACGGCGACCAGGAGCACGAGAAGTGGGTTCGGCCGAGGGGCGGCCAGCGGCGGAGCCAGCGGCATAGAGACCGTCCTTTTGGGGTCGACAACCGCTGTTTCGGCGATTCGGGACGCATTTCCTTTCCGATCTTTTTGCCATGAGCGCCACGTAAGACCGCTTTGAGGGCAACGGAGACGGGCCCTTTCGGAGCCGTTTGGGCCGGATGGGCACGAAATGGGCGTTCCGGAAATTGGGATGAAGGGGCCGGAACGCACCACGATGAGGCCATGCCCGGCGGCCGAAGAAATCCGCGGATCATCGCCGGCGAGGCCGGCGGCCGCCGGCTCGCCGTGCCCCCGGGAGAGATCCGGCCGACGAGTGACCGGGTCAAGGAGTCGGTCTTCGCCGCCCTCGGACCCGACCGGCTGGCCGGCGCCCGGGTGCTCGACCTCTACGCCGGAACCGGGGCCCTCGGGTTGGAGGCGCTCTCCCGGGGCGCGGCCGAGGCGCTGTTCGTCGAACGGAACGCCGCCGCCGTCGGGGCCATCCGGGCCAACATCGAGGCGCTGGGCTTCGGTGAGCGGGCCGCCGTCCGTCCCGGCGCGGTGGACAGAGTCCTGGCCGGGCGGCCGGCGACGGCGGCGGCGACCGGCCATGGATTCGACCTTGCCCTGCTCGACCCGCCCTACCACACCCCGCCCGCCGAGCTCGAGTCCGTCCTCCTCCGCCTGACCGAGGGCCAATGGCTGGCCCCCGATGCCACGGTTGTCGTCGAAAGGGCCGCCGGCTCACCGCCGCTCACTTTTCCGCCGGGATGGGGGTCAACCTGGGAGCGTTGTTACGGAGATACACTCGTGTTGTTTACGCAACGGAAGTAAAGGAGCGACGGGTGGGGGAGAGGGGGCTCCGGTAGCGTGGCCACTGCCCTCGTACCCGGGTCCTTCGATCCGGTGACCAACGGTCACCTCGACGTGATCGAGCGCGTCTCCCGGTTCTTCGACCGGGTGATCGTGGCGGTTATCCGCAACCCCCAGAAGGCGGCGTCGCTCTTCAGCCTGGAGGAGCGGGAATCGATGCTGGCCGAGGTGACGGGCCACCTCGGCAACGTCCAGATCGAGTACTTCGCCGGCCTCCTCGTCGACTTCGCCCGCATCCACGGCGCCGACACCATCGTCAAGGGCCTCCGGGCCGTGACCGACTTCGACTACGAGCTCCAGATGGCCCAGATGAACCAGAGCCTGTCCGGCATCGACACGTTCTTCCTGGCCACCAGCCCCCAGTACTCGTTCCTGTCCTCCAGCCTGGTTCGGGAGGTCGCCCGGTTCGGCGGCGACGTCTCCAACCTCGTCCCCCCGGTCGTGGCGGCCCGGCTGGACCAGCGCTTCAAGGAGGGACCTCCGGCATGACCCCCACGGCGATCCACGAGGAGCTGTCGACCCCGGCGGCGTACCGCGGCGACCTCTGCGACCTGCTCGAGCACCTCCGCGAGCTGGTCGAGACGGCCCGGTCCATGCCGTTGTCGAACTCGGCCATCGTGAACCGCGACGAGGTCCTGGAGCTCCTCGACGAGACCCTGGAGCGGCTCCCCGAGGAGCTCCGCCAGGCCCGGTGGCTGCTGAAGGAGCGGGAGGACTACCTGGAGCGGGCCCGGCGGGAGGCCGACGAGATCATCGCCGCCGCCCGGGTGCAGGCCGAGGGCATGGTCCAGCGGACGGAGGTCGTGCGAGAGGCGCAGCGGGTCGCCCGGGTGACGATCGAGCAGGCCGAGGCCCACGGCCGCCAGCTCCGCAACCAGGCCGAGGACTACGTCGACGCCAAGCTGGCCGGCTTCGAGTCGACGCTGGAGCGGACGCTGGGCGTCGTCCAGAAGGGCCGCCGCCGGCTCCAGGCCTTCACCGTCGAGGCACAGGTCGAGGTGCTTCCGACCGAACCGGGGCTGTTCGACCAGGACATGATGTAGGCGGCCCGGCGGGCGCTCCCGCCCCGCCGTTCGGGGGGTCCGCCAGCTAAGATGACGAGCCGCCGCAGTTCGCGCCGGCTCCGTCGTCGCGCTCGGCCGCCCCTCTGATGACCGGACTCCGCATGAACGTCGCCGACCTGCTCCGTCGACCCGGAACCACCCGCGAGGTACATCTCGAGGTGCCCGTCCCCGGCCTCGAGAACCCCTCCACCCGAGTCGACCCCGACCAACCGCTGACCATCGACCTGCGCCTCGAGAGCCTCTCGGCGGCGATCGTCGCCTCGGGCCGCGTGCGGGGGCGCTGGCGCGCCGTCTGCAGCCGCTGCCTCACGCCGCTGCAGGCCGGCTTCGACCTGGCGATGCGGGAGGTCTTCGAGGAGGACCCGATCGAGGACGAGACCTACCCGCTCCGGCACGACGAGATCGATCTCGAGCAGCCCATCCGCGACCTCGTGGTCCCCGAGCTCCCGCCCGCCCCTCTCTGCAGCGAGGACTGCCGTGGACTGTGTCCGGTCTGCGGAGCCAACTGGAATGACGACCCCTGCGGGTGCGGGAGCGAAGCCCGCGATCCCCGCTGGGACGCCCTGCGGGCTCTGGTCATCACCGATGACGCCGAGCACCGCCCCGAACCGAACTGACAGGAGTAGGAACCCCGATGGCCGTCCCCAAGCGGAAGACGAGCAAGGCCAAGAGTCGCAGCCGGCGGGCCTCGAACTGGCGGGCGACCGCTCCCGCCCGCTCGGACTGCCCCCACTGCCACCAGACGAAGCTGCCCCACGTGATCTGCCCCAACTGCGGGTGGTACGGCGGGCGGCAGGCCGTCGAGGTCGAGTGACCGCACACGACACGGGGGAAACGTGGCGTTGAAGGTGGCCGAGGCTGGCGCCGCGGCGGCGCCGGAGTCCGCCGCCACCGGCCCGGCCCGCCGATCTCCGGTGGTGGCCGTTGACGCCATGGGCGGCGACCGGGCCCCGGTCGATGTCGTGGCCGGGGCGCTGCTGGCGGCAGAGGCGGGGATCTCGGTCCTGCTGGTCGGCCAGGAGCCGGTGGTGGCACCCCTGCTCGAGCAGCGCGACCCCCGGGCGACGTCGGCCAACGTCGAGCTGCTCCATGCCGGCGAGGTCGTGGCCATGGACGACGACCCGGCCAAGAGCGTGCGCCGCAAGAAGGACTCCTCGCTGGTGCGCTGCGCCGAGGCGGTGCGGGACGGGCGGGCCGACGCCATGGTCAGCGCCGGCAACACCGGGGCCACCATGGCCAGCGCCCTGCTGCGGATGGGCCGGATCCGGGGGATCGCCCGGCCGGCCATCGTCACGCCGATACCGGGGCCGCTCCCGACGCCCACGCTGCTGCTCGATGTCGGCGCCACCGTCGACTGCGCCCCCGAGTGGCTGGTGCAGTTCGCCCGCATGGGCGCGGAGTACGCCCGCCTCCACCACGGCATCGAGCGAGCCCGGATCGGGCTCCTCTCGATCGGCGAGGAGATGGGCAAGGGCGACGAGATGCGCAAGCGCACCTACGACCTGCTGGCCCGGGAGCCCGGTTTCATCGGCAACGTCGAGGGCTGCGACCTCACGCTCGGCCGGGCCGACGTCGTCGTGACCGACGGGTTCACCGGCAACGTCGCCCTGAAGACGATCGAGGGCGGCATGCGGACGGTGCTCCGCCTGGCGGCCGAGGCCCTCGGGCTCGACGTGGGCGACCGCCGGGTCGGGGAGGTCCTCGAGCCGGTTCTCGGTCCGGCGGTGGCCCGGTACGATCCCGATGCGTTCGGTGGTGCGGTCCTGCTCGGCATCGACGGCGTGTGCGTCATCTCCCACGGGGCCAGCAACGCCCGCAACATCGACACCGCCGTCCGGCTGGCCGCCGAGTGCGCCGAGGCGGGCATCGTGCATCGGATGAAGGAGGCGATCTCCCACCATGGTGTCTGAGACCCCGGCCCGCCCGGTGGAGGCCGACGAGGTGTTCCGGATCATCCGGGAGCGGCTGGCCGACATCCTCGAGATCGACGAGAGCCGCATCACGCTCGAGGCCAGCTTCACCGAGGACCTTTCGGCCGACTCGCTGGCGCTCATCGAGCTCGTCGAGGCCATCGAGCAGGAGCTGGAGGACCGGGCCGAGGGCTTCCGCATCGAAGACGAGGACCTGGCCGAGCTGCGCACCGTGCGGGACGCCGTCGACTACGTCGTCGAGCGGGTGGGCTGAGGGAGCCGGCGAGCCGTTGGCCGACAGCTCACTCGACCGCCTGGAGGACCTGCTGGGGCGGCCCTTCGAGGATCGCGAGCTCCTGGCCCGCGCCCTGGCCCACCGGTCGTTCTGCGCCGAGAACCCGACGTTCGAGTCGAACGAGCGGCTGGAGTTCCTCGGTGACGCCGTCCTCGGCCTGGTGGTCACCGACTACATCTACCGGGCCTTCCCGCACCTGCCCGAGGGGGAACTGGCCAAGGTGCGGGCGTCGGTCGTCAACGCCGGCGTCCTCGCCGAGCTGGCCACCGAGATCGAGCTCGGCACCTTCGTGCTGCTGGGGAAGGGCGAGGGTCTGTCCGGCGGGCGGGAGAAGCCGTCGATCCTGGCCGATGCCATGGAGGCCGTGCTGGCCGCCACCTACCTCGATGGCGGGTGGGACGCCGCCTACAAGCTGGTGATGGCCCTGCTAGGGGAGCGGATCGCCGCCGCCGCCGAGGGCCCCGGCGGGCAGGACTACAAGACCCGGCTCCAGGAGCTGGCCGCCCGCCGGTTCGACCAGATGCCCCGTTACGAGGTGCGCGACGAGGGGCCCGACCACGCCAAGCGCTTCTACGCCAACGTCGTCCTGCAGGGGACGCCCCGGGGCCGGGGCGAGGGCCGGTCCAAGAAGCAGGCCGAACAGGCCGCCGCCCGGATGGCCTGGGAATGGCTGCGGGAGTCGGAGGCGGCGGTGGCCGCCGCCGAGGCGGCCCGGGCCGCCGAAGCGGCCGAAGCCGCCGCCGCCGCTGCCGGGGTCGAAGGGATCGACGGAATCGACGGGATCGACGGGCTCGTGGACGGCGAATCCCACGGCTGAGCCAGGTGAAGCTGCCGAGTGCCGGAACTCCCTGAGGTCGAGGTCGTCCGCCGGGGGCTGGAGCGGGAGGTCACGGGCCGGGAGGTGACGGGCGTCGCCGTGACCGGCGTCCGCACGGTGCGGCGGCAGCCGGTGGAGGATCTCGTGGCCCGGCTGCGGGGGGCGGTGCTCCGCCCGGCGGAGCGGATCGGCAAGTTCATCCTCGTCCCCCTCGACGACGGCGCCGAGACACTGGTGATTCACCTGCGGATGTCGGGCCAGCTGCTGCTGACGCCGCCGGCATTCCCGCTGGCCCGCCATACCCACGCGGTCCTGTCGCTGTCGGACGGGCGGGAGCTGCGCTTCGTCGACCCGCGGACGTTCGGCGAGCTGTTCGTGGCCCCGGCGCCGCCCGAGGGCTCGGGGGCGTCCCCCGGATGCCCCGCGGCTCTCGCCCATCTGGGGCCGGACCCGCTCTCGGCGCAGTGGTCGCCTGGGGCACTGGGGCGGGGGCTGGCCGGCCGCACCGCCCGGCTCAAGCCTCTCCTCATGGACCAGCGGTTCGTGGCCGGGATCGGCAACATCTACTCCGACGAGGCGCTGTTCGAGGCCCGCCTGCGTTTCGACCGGCCGGCCGGGTCGCTGTCGGGCGAGGAGGTGGAACGGTTGCACCGGGCCGTCCGGAGGACGCTGCGGGCCGCCATCCGGTTGCGGGGCTCGTCGCTGTCCGACGGCCAGTACGTCGATCTCTTCGGCGCCCCCGGCGGCTATCAGTCCCGCCACCGCGTCTACGGCCGGGAGGGACAGCCGTGCCCCCGCTGCGGCGGGCCCGTCCGGCGGGTGTCGCTCGGCGGCCGCTCGACGTTCCTCTGCGAGACGTGCCAGCCGTGAGCGACGCCCCGAGGCCGGTGGCGCCGGAGCCCGTCCGCCGGCGGGTGCTGATCTCGGGCCGGGTGCAGGGCGTGGGGTTCCGGTGGTCGTGCCGGCGCACGGCCGAGACCGTGGGCGTCGCCGGCTGGTGCCGCAACCTGCCCGACGGCCGCGTCGAGGCCTGCTTCGAGGGCGACCCGGCCGCTGTCGACCGGGCCGTGGCCTGGTGCCGGGGCGGGCCGCCGTCGGCCCTCGTGACCTCGGTCGACGTGGTGCCGGAGACGCCCGAGGGCCTCCGGGGATTCGGCCTCGGATAGCTCACCGGAGCGTGGCCTGGCAGTGCCTGGGGGATCCGCGCCCCGGCGGGGCCCGGCCGTTAGGTTGGACCGGCGATGTTCCTCAAGCGGCTGACCGTCAAGGGCTTCAAGTCGTTCGCGGACCGGACGACGCTCGACTTCGAGCCGGGCGTGGCCGTCGTGGTCGGGCCCAACGGGTCGGGGAAGTCCAATGTGGTCGACGCCGTGGCCTGGGTCCTCGGCGCCCAGGGCGCCCGCTCCCTGCGGGGCGGGAAGATGGAGGACGTCATCTTCGCCGGCACGCCGAAGCGGCCGGCTTCGGGCAGGGCCGAGGTCTCGCTCACGCTCGACAACGCCGGCGGGGACATCCCGGTGCCGAGCCGGGAGGTGACGATCACCCGGGCGCTGACCCGCGACGGCGAGTCGAGCTACGCCATCAACGGCGAGCCCTGCCGGCTGCTCGACATCGCCGAGCTCCTGTCGCACACCGGGATGGGCCGTACCCAGCACGTGATCGTGGGCCAGGGCCGCCTCGACGCCATCCTCCAGGCCCGGCCGGAGGACCGGCGGGCCGTGATCGAGGAGGCGGCCGGGATCCTGAAATACCGCCAGCGCAAGGAGAAGGCGGAGCGGCGCCTGGAGGCGACGGCCGTCAACATGGAGCGGCTCGGCGACCTGGTGAAGGAGGTCCGCCGCCACCTCAAGCCCCTGGAGCGCCAGGCCGACGCCGCCCGTCGCCACGGCGGTTTGACCGAGGAGCTCGGGGCCATCCGGCTTCACCTGACCGGTCGGGAGATCACGGCGCTGACCGAGCGGCTGGCCGCCCTCGGCGGCAAGCGGGACCGGTGCGGGGCCGAGGAGGCCGTCGCCCGGGAGCAGGCGGCCGGCCTCGAGGCGTCGGTGGTCGAGTCGGAGACGGCACTGGCCGCGCTCCCGGCCGACTCCCTGGGCGACGCCGTCACGACCGCCGAGGCCCTGCTGGCCCGGGCCCGGGGGCTCGGCGACCTGGTGGCCGAAAAGCGGCGCAACATCGACCGGTCGCTGGCCGCGCTGGCCGACGCCGGCGTGGTGGAGACGCTGACCGCCGAGTCGGCCCAGCTGCGGGCCGACCTGGCCACCGCCTCCGAGGAGGACGCCGTCCTCGCCCCCCGGCGGGCGGAGCTCGACGCCATCGAGGAGACGCTGGCCGAACGGCGGGCCGAACTCGAGCCGGCCGGCGATCTGCCGGCCCGCAAAGCGGCGGCCGAGGCCCGGGCGGAGCTGGCCGCGCTGGCCGGAGCGGCGGCCCGCACCGAGGCGGAGGAGTCGCGGCTGGAAGGGCGACGGGAGCCCGCTCGGCGCCGGCTGGCCCGGCTGGCCGAGGAGGAGGCCGCCACCGGCGGCGAGGAACTCGACGAGGCGCCGCTGGTGGCCGCCCTGGAGTCCGCCCGGGAGGCCCGGGAGGCGGCC
>JAICYE010000215.1 GCA_025934385.1 Acidimicrobiia bacterium
AGACGGATCTGGTAGTCCCGCAGCCAGGTGTCGAGCTGGAGGACGAACTCGATGTCGGTACGGTGGAAGTCGTCGTCGGTCTGGCCGGCGGCCACCGCCTCGGCCCGGGCCCGGTCGACCAGCGACAGCGCCGGGCCGTCCTCGGTCAGCACCTTCCCCAACCGCTCCCGCAGCGCCGTCTCGTACGTCGGGTCCTGGGTGGCCGGGTAGGGCACCTTCTTGCGCTCGGCGATCGACTCGGGCAGGAAGTCCCGGGCCGCCGCCCGCAGCAGGCTCTTCTCCCGGCCGTCGAACGTCTTCATCGCCCAGGGCGTGTTGAAGACGTACTGGACGAGCCGGTGGTCGCAGAACGGCACCCGCACCTCGAGGCCGCTGGCCATGCTGGTGCGGTCCTTCCGGTCGAGGAGCCAGTTCACGAACCGGGTCAGGTGGTAGTAGGAGACCTCCCGCATGCGGCGCTCGTGGGCGTCGACCGAACCGTCGGGCAGGTGGGGCACCTCGGCCCGGGCGTCGCGGAAGCAGGCCCGCCGGTACTCCTCGAGGTCCAGCCGCTGCCGCAGCCCGGCGTCGAGCAGCGTGGGCTCGGCCATGCGCATCTTCGTCCCCGCCATCCAGGGGAAGACGTCGGCGTTGACCGACTCCGGGTCGTGGAACCAGGCGTAGCCGCCGAACACCTCGTCGGCCGACTCACCCGACAGCGCCACGGTCGTCTGGGCCCGGATGGCCCGGAACAGCAGCAGCAGCGAGGTGAACCCGTCGCCCCAGTTCACCGGGAAGTCGAAGGACGTCACCACCTCGCCGAGGTTGGCCGGCTCCATGAGGTCGGCCGTCGACAGGATGATGTCGTGGTGGTCGGCGCCGACGTGGCGGGCCAGGTCGTGGGCGAAGGGCGTGTCGGGCGTGGGCCGGATGACGTCGGCGGTGAAGTTCTCCATGTAGCCGACGAAGTCGACGGCGAAGCTGCGGACGGGCCCCTCCCCCGTCCGCCGGAGGGCGTCGGCCGCCAGGGCGGTGACCGTCGACGAGTCGAGGCCGCCCGACAGCAGCGTGCACAGCGGCACGTCGGAGATGAGCTGGCGGTCGACGATGTCGAGCAGCAGCTCCCGGACCGTCCCCACCGTGGTGTCGAGGTCGTCGGTGTGGGGGATGGCCTCCAGCTGCCAGTAGCGGCGCTTGCCGATGCCGTTCCGGCCGACGGTGACGACCTGGCCGGGACGGACCTCGTACATGCCGGAGTAGGGCGACATCTCCGGCGTCTTGGTGATGGCCAGCAGCTCCCGGAAGCCGTCGAGCTTGACGACGCCCTCGAACTCGGGGTGGGCCAGGATGGCCTTGGGCTCCGACCCGAAGAGCACGCCGTGCGGCGTCGGGGCGTAGTAGAGCGGCTTGATGCCGAGCCGGTCGCGGACGAGCAGGAGCTCCTCCCGCCGGGTGTCCCAGATGGCGAAGGCGAACATGCCGTTGAGCCGGTCGACGAAGTCGTCGCCCCAGGCCAGGTAGGCCCGCAGGACGACCTCGGTGTCGCTCTGGGTCGAGAACCGGACTCCGGTGGCGGCCAGCTCGGCCCGCAGCTCGCGGAAGTTGTAGGCCTCGCCGCTGTAGGTCATGGCGGCGACGGTCCCGCCGCCCTCCCCGGCGGTCATGGGCTGCTTGCCGCCCTCGATGTCGATGACCGCCAGCCGGCGGTGACCGAGGGCGGCGTGGGGCGAGGTCCACAGCCCCGAGGCGTCCGGGCCCCGGCAGGCCATCGTCCGGACCATCGCCTCCAGGGTCTCCCGCTCCCCCGCCAGGTCACGCTCGAAATCAACCCAGCCTGTGATCCCGCACACGGATCGCTCCTTCCATCGGTAGACCACCCATTCCAGCCGTATAGAGTCGCTTCATGCAACCCACTCAGGCGATGGACGAGGTCCTCACCGGGCTGGTCGAGCAGGACGAGGAGCTCGACGGGCTGGTGGCCGGGCTCGACGAGAGCGGATGGGCGACGCCGTCCCGCTGCCCCGGCTGGTCGATCGCCGACGTCGTCCTCCACCTGGCCCAGACCGACGAGATGGCCGTGGCCAGCGCCGAGGGCAGGTTCGACGCCAGCACGGCCGCCTTCGGCGTGGCGGCGTCGGACGTCGCGGCCGGCGCCACCGTCGACGACCTGGCCGGGCGAGCGGTGGCCGTCCAGCGGGGCCCGGGCTCCGAGGTCCACCCCCGCTGGCGGGCGGCCGGCGCCGCCCAGGCCAAGGCGCTGGCCGCCTGCGGGCCCGGCCGCCGGCTGCCCTGGGTGGCCGGCGAGCTGTCGGCGCTCACCCTGGCCACCACCCGGCTGGCCGAGGGCTGGATCCACACCGGCGACGTCGCCGCCGCCCTCGGCCGGGAGCCGGCCGCCACCGCCCGGCTGCGGCCGATCGCCCGGCTGGCCTGGCGCACGCTGCCGTACGCCTTCTCCCGGGCCGGCCGGACCCTGTCGGGTCCCGTGGCCCTGGCCCTCACCGGTCCCGACGGGATCGTCTGGGAGCTCACGCCGGACGGGCCGGCGTCCACCACCGTGACGGGGCCGGCGCTCGACTTCTGCCTCGTCGCCGCCCGCCGCATCCCGCCGTCGGCCACCGCGCTGGAGACCACCGGCCCCGACGGCGCCGCCGTTTTGGAACTCGTCCGCACGTTCGCCTGAACTGGTGGCCATGACTTCGACGGGACTCATGGACGGAATCAAGGTCGTGGAGCTCGGGCTCTTCGCGCTCGTCCCGTCGGCGGCGGCGGTGCTGGCGGAGTGGGGCGCGGACGTGATCAAGATCGAGCACCCGGTCCACGGCGATCCCGTCCGGGGCCTGGCGGCCTGGGGGATCAAGCCGGGGACGGGCGGGTTCTCCTACATGTGGGAGGTCTGCAACCGGGGCAAGCGGTCGATCGGCGTCGACGTCGCCCACCCGGACGGGCGGGAGATCGTGCTGGCGCTGGCCGAGCGGGCCGACGTGTTCCTCACCAGCTTCCTTCCGTCGGCCCGCCGGGAGCTCGGCGTCGACGTCGACGACATCACCGCCCGCAACCCGACGATCATCTACGGCCGGGGCAGCGGCCAGGGGCCGAAGGGCGACGAGGCCGACACCGGCGGGTTCGACGGCGCCGCCTTCTGGTACCGCTGCGGGATCGGCTCGGCGGCCATGCCGGCCGGCGGCGACGAGCCGATCGCCCTGCCGGGCCCGGGGTTCGGCGACGTGCAGACCGGCATGCACCTCGCCGGCGGCATCGCCGCCGCCCTCTGGCGCCGGGAGCGGACGGGCCAGGGCGCGGTGGTCGACGCCTCGCTGCTCGGCGCCGGGCTGTGGGCCATGCAGGGCAGCGTCGCCGGCACGGCGGTGGCGCAGCTGCCGGAACTGCCGAAGCGCCCAAGAACCGAGGTCAGCAACCCGCTGGTGATCGCCTACCCCACCGCCGACGGCCGGTTCGTGGCGCTGATGATGCTGGGCAGCGACCGGTACTGGCCGGGGCTGTGCGCCGCCATCGGCCGGCCCGACCTCCTCGAGGATCCCCGCTTCGCCACGGCGCGGGACCGGGCGGCCCACTCCGCCGAGTGCGTCGCCGAGCTCGACACGATGTTCTCGGCCGAGCCGCTGGCCCACTGGCGAGCGGTGCTGGCCGGCCAGGAGGGGCCGTGGGCGGTGGTGGCCCACGCCGCCGAGGCGATCGACGACGAACAGGCCCGGGTCAACGGCTACGTGCAGGAGGTCGACTACGGGGACGGGCGGAGCCTGCCGATGGTGGCGGCGCCGGTCCAGTTCGACGAGGCCGCCCCGGCGCTGCGGCCGGCGCCCGAACACGGCGCCCACACCGAGGAGGTCCTGCTGGAGTTGGGGATCGACTGGGACGAGATCGTCCGGCTCAAGGCCGGCGGAGCGGTGCTGTGAACGCCGCGGCCGGCGCCGCCGGCCACCGCGACCGTTGCGCCATCAGCGGGATCGGGGCGACGGCGTTCTCGTCCAACTCCGGACGCAGCACGCTGTCGCTGGCCGTCGAGGCGTCGCTGGCGGCCATCGCCGACGCCGGGCTGCGCCCGTCCGACGTCGACGGCGTCGTCCGCTGCGACATGGACGCCGTGGCCCACAACGACCTCGCCCAGGCGCTGGGCCTGGCCGAGCTGACGTACTGGGGGTCGTCCGGCCCGGGCGGCGCCGCCCCCGGCGGCATGATCGGGCAGGCGGTGGGAGCGGTCCAGAGCGGGCAGGCCACCAGCGTGCTGGCCTTCCGGTCGCTCAACGGCCGCTCGGGCGCCCGCTTCGGCCGCAGCGGTGCAGTTGGCGGCGGCGGTGGCTCCGGCTCCGGCTCCGGACGGCGACCGCGCCCCGTCGGGGGCCGCGGCACGTACGACGAGTTCTTCTTTCCCTACGGGATCGTGGCCCCCGGCCACCTGTTCAGCCTTCTCGCCCGGCGCCACATGATCGAGTTCGGCACCACCGAGGAGCAGCTCGGCCACATCGCCCTCGCCTGCCGGGCCCGGGCCAACGCCAATCCCGCCGCCCAGATGGCCGACCGGCCGCTCTCGATGGAGGACTACCTCTCGGCCCGGGTCATCTCCAGCCCGCTGCGGCTGTTCGACTACTGCCTCGAGACCGACGGCGCCTGCGCCGTGATCGTGACCAGTGCGGAACGGGCGGCCGCCGGCCCGGAGCCGCCGGCGCTCATCCGGGCGGTGGCCCAGAGCGGCGGCCCCGAGCCGCAGTTCGGCTTCCTGTTCCCGACGCTGCTGCGGGAGAGCCTCACGACCCAGACCTCGAAGTCGGTGGCCGAGACGCTCTACCGCCGGGCGGGCCTCGGCCCGGGCGACGTCGACGTCGCCCAGTTCTACGACTGCTTCACCATCACGGTCCTGCTGCAGCTGGAGGACTAC
The DNA here is from genome assembly GCA_025934385.1 of Acidimicrobiia bacterium. The sequence continues at coordinate 4,877 of JAICYE010000215.1, forward strand.
GGCTTCTGCCCCAAGGGCGAAGGCGGCCCGTTCGCCGCCAGCGGCGCCATCGACAAGGGCGGATCGCTGCCGATCAACACCTCGGGCGGGCACCTCTCCGAGGGCTACATCCACGGCCTCAACCACATCGTCGAAGGCGTGCGGCAGATCCGGGGGACCTCGACGAGTCAGGTGGCGGGCGCCGAGGTGTGCCTGGTGACATCGGGGCTCCC
>JAICYE010000410.1 GCA_025934385.1 Acidimicrobiia bacterium
GAGGAGGATGCTGGCGATCAGGTCGGCCAGCATGCTCTGGGCGGCCAGGGCCACGGCGATGCCGCCGATGCCGACGGCGCCGATCAGCGGGCCGAGCCGGATCCCGAGCACGCCGAGGGCGATGAAGAAGGCCACCAGCGAGACGGCCAGGCCGGCGAAGCGGCCGGCCACCAGGCTGGCCCGGGGCTCGACCTCCTCGGCGTGGAGGCGGCGGCGCAACGCCCGGCGGAGGAGGGCGGCGGCCAGGAGGCCGGCGGCCAGGATCCCCCCGGCCTTGATCCAGTCGAAGGCCGTCAGGCCGTGGCCGATGACCTCGGTCCGGGTGGTCGTGGCGGCAATGACAGGACCCACGAACGATCCTTACCCCGGAGGCTCCGGATACGAAGATGGGCGGATGCCCTCCCCGACGAATCCTCCGGGGCCACCCCGTACCCCGGGGCTGACCGACGACGACCTGCCCGCCTTCGCCGCCGACCTCGGACTGCCGGGACTCTTCGACGTCCACACCCACTTCATGCCGGACCGCATGCAGGAGGCGGTGTGGGCCCACTTCGACGCCCTGGCCGACCCACCCTGGCCGATCCGCTACCGCTTCGGCGAGGAGGAGCGGGTGGCGGCCCTGGCCAGGCTGGGCATCGTCCGCTTCACGGCTCTGGCCTACGCCCACCGGCCGGGGGTGGCCACCTGGCTCAACGAGCACACGCTCGGCCTGGCCGCCCGCCACCCGGCGATGGTGCCGACCTTCACCCTCTACCCGGAGCCGGAGGCGCCGGACTACGTCGGACGGGCGCTGGCCGCCGGGGGCGCGTGCGTGAAGGTCCACCTCCAGGTGGGCAAGTTCTCCCTCACCGATCCGCTCCTGACCGGGGCCTGGGCCCAGCTGGAGCGGGCCGGCACGCCGATCGTCCTGCACCTCGGCGCCGTCGACGACGGCTCCGGCGGCGAGGAGTACTGCACCGCCGACCACCTGTGGCGGCTGCTGGAGCGGCACCCCGACCTCCGGCCGGTGGTGGCCCATCTCGGCGCGCCCAATACCGCCGCCGACCTCTTCGCCCGGGCGGCGGAGCTGCCGGAGCTGCGCTTCGACACGGCCATGGCCGTCCTCTCCACCGTCCAGATCTGGACGCCGCCGGACTGGCTGCCCGACCGCCTGGCGGAGTTCGGCGACCGGATCCTGTTCGGCTCCGATTTCCCGACGATTCCCCGGGTGGTGGCCGACCAGGTGGCGGCCCTGGCCAGTTTCGGCCTGGGCGACGACTGGCTGCGGGGCGTCCTGTGGGAGAACGCCGCCGGGCTGTTCGGAGGCGGACTGTTCGGCGCCGAGAACTCCGGGGGCTCAGCGGGCCGGGCCGGAGAAGCCGAAGCCCTGGGCTGACCCGGCGGCGATGTACCCGCCGACGGCGGCGACGACGGCGCCGGGGTCGAGCGTGCCGGGGGCGCCGGGGACCACGACCTGGCTGGCGCCGGTGGCGGGGTCGACGTGGAGCAGGGCGCCGTCGCCGCCGATGACGTAGGCGTCGCCGTCCTGGGCCAGGACCCGGTGCACGTCCCCGCCGGGAATCTCCTTCTGCCACAACAGGTTCCCGGTGGCGCCATCGGCGCCGACGAGGCCGAAGGGGCCGCCGACGATGACCGGTCCACCGGCCGCTCCGCCGCCCGGGAACGTCACGGTCAGGCCCGCGGCACCGGCGCTGAGGCCGGCGCCGTCGCCGCAGGTGCAGGGCACGGTGGCGGCGTACCCGCCGCCCGGGCCGAGCAGAATCAGCTGCTGCACCATGCCGCCCTGGTAGACGGCGACGGAGTTCGGACCGACGGCCAGCAGGCGCAGCTTCGGCGTACTGATCTCGTCGGTCCACTTGGCTTTGCCGGTACGGGGGTCGAGGAGGTCGACGCGCTCCTTGTCGCCGGGGCAGCGCTGCGAGATAGCCACGCCGGCCGGGCCAGCGGCGATCTGGTCGGTGGTGCAGTCGTGGAGCTCCGGGTGCTCCCACAGCGTCTTTCCGGTCCGGGTGTCGACCGCGTTGGGGACGCCGAACTCCGTGCGGGCGTAGACGATGTCGTCGGACGGGGAGGCCAGCGTTGGGGCGTAGTCGCCGGGCCGCTCGCCGAGGAGGTTGTAGACGTGGCGCGTCCACAGCACCTTGCCGGTCACGGGGTCGAGGCCCTCGAAATCGGCGGCGTGGTGGGTCCGCCAGGCCAGCCGGGAGGCGCTGTTGTGGAAGGCGAGGACGACGGCGGCGTCGGTCACCGCCCAGGCCTCGATGTGGGCGGTGTCGCCCCGGCGGATGGACCACCGCACGGCACCGGTGTGGGCGTCGACGGCGCTGGCCTGCCAGACCCGGTGGGCCACCTCCTCGACGTAGACGACCTCGCCGCGGCCGGGGAGCACGGCGAGGTCGGTGAGCCGCCCGTCGGCCGTCTTGGCCCAGCCGGTCGTGCCTGCGCCGATCGGGGTGATCGGGCTCACGGCGGTCGGGGCAAGGCGGAGCGGCGCCGGGGCCGGCGCGGCGGTCGTCACCTTGCGGACGGGCGTGCCGAGGCGGCGCAGCCCCTCCGCCTTGTCGGCGACGAACACGCCGGCACCGATGACGGCGACGACGACGATGGCGATCAGGGGGAGTCGGCGGCGGGAGGCGGTCACGGCAACAGAATGCGCCAGCCGCTACCCCCAGACCTGTGATCCCCCGCTGATCCCCGAGGAATCCCCGCATGATCTCCGGGTTTCGGGGCACAATCGGCGGGCCGATGACCCTCGCCGACGCGGCCGCCGCCGCCTTCACCGAACTGGCCGGCCGCTCACCGGACGGCGTCTGGCGGGCGCCGGGCCGCGTGAACCTCATCGGCGAGCACACCGACTACAACGACGGCTTCGTCCTGCCGGTGGCCATCGACCGCTCCGTGGTGGTGGCCGCGGCCCGGCGCGACGACGAGGGCCTGCGCTGCTGGTCGAGCCGGGATGGGTCGGAGGCCGGGGCCACCC
>JAICYE010000316.1 GCA_025934385.1 Acidimicrobiia bacterium
ACTGAGGAAGGAGAGCCCGATGAGCGATGTCCGTCTGGAACTGGCCAAGGTGGCCCGTCCGCAGTATCAGGCGATGGCCGCCCTCGAACGCAGCATCACGCTCGATGAATCGCTGAAGCAGCTCGTCAAGCTGCGGGCGTCCCAGATCAACGGCTGCGCCTACTGCCTCGACATGCACTGGAAGGACGCCCGGGCCGGCGGCGAGCCCGAGGAGCGGCTGTACGGGCTCGACGCCTGGGAGGAGAGCCCGCTCTACAGCGAGCGCGAGCGGGCGGCGCTGGCGCTGTGCGAGGCGATGACGCTCATCGCCGGATCGCACGTCCCCGACGACGTCTGGGACCGGGCGGCGGCGCTGTTCGACCCAGAGGAGCTGGCCCAGCTGGTCTTCGCCATCGCCGCCATCAACACGTGGAACCGCCTCTCGATCACCGTCCGCACCCCGCCGGGCGCCTATCAGCCGCGGAGCGCGCGGAGCTGAGAGCCGGCCCGCGCAGCACCTAGGGCGCCCGGTCAGTGAGCGGAGGTCCGCTCGGGGTGTCGGGCGGGACCCATTCCCACGTCCCAGGGCCGCCGCGATAGGTGCTCGACCTCAACGCAGAGCTGGACGAGCTCGGCCGCCTCGTCGTTCTCGATCGGCTCGGACGCCAGCTTCCCGACCAACGGCCGGAGCGACTCCAAAACCTCCGATACTCCAGCCACGAACATACGTTCAGCATACCAGACCCGTGTGACAGAAAATCCTTATCCCATAAGGATTTCCGGAAACTTTCGAGCCGATCTGGCCTCGACAAAGCCGGTGTCAAGGGCGGCCGAAGGCCGGCGAAGCGAACCCTTGACGCCGGCGCTCGCAACCGGCCGAAAGCAGCCGACAATCGATGAAGGCCCCGGCGTCGCCGGGGCCTTCAGTGCCAAGGACGCCTGGTCTGCCGACACCTACCGCCCCTCGAACCGCGGCGGACGCCGCTCCTGCCGGGCAGCCCGCCCCTCGGCGACGTCGGCGCTGCGCCACACCTCCTCGAACAGCGAGTCGAGGCCCGGGTCGTCGATCTCCGGCTCCTGGAGCCGGTTGAGCACCTGCTTGGAGTAGGCCAGGGTCAGCGGGGCCAGGGCGGCGATGCGGGCGGCCCGCTCCAGTGCGGCGTCGAGGTCGCCGGCGGCGTCGGCCAGGCCGCAGCGCAGCGCCTCGTCGGCCGAGACCGGTTCGCAGGTCAGCAAAACGCGGCGGGCGGTGCCGCCACCGGCGATCAGGGCCAGGCGGCGGATCGTCCAGGGGTCGACGGCCAGGCCGAGGGTGGCGGTGGGAATGGCGAAGGTGGCGGACGGCGCCGCCACGCGCAGGTCGGCGGCCAGCGCCAGCTGCGTCCCGGCGCCGATGGCCGGGCCGTTAACGGCGGCGATGACGGGTAAGGGCGAGGCGGTGAAGCGGCGCAGCATCTCGTAGAGGGCCTTGCGGAATCCGTCCCCGTAGACCTCGCCGAAGTCGGCGCCGGCGCAGAAGGTCGACCCCTCGCCGGTGACGACGACCGCCCGGGCGCCGCCGGCCTGGGCGGCCCCGAGGGCGTCGCGCAGCAGCTCGCAGTGCTCGGTGTCGAGGGCGTTGCGCTGCTCGTGGCGATCGATCCGCAGGACGGCGACGCGCCCCCGCTCTTCCGTTCTGATCATTCTTGGCAAGCTAGCGGCCGTGGAGCGCACGATTCCCAACCTGCTGGCCGGCGCCGTGGAGGCAACGCCCGAGAAGACCTGGCTGTGCCACGAGGACGAGGCCTTCACCTACGAGGAGGCCTGGCGCCGCACCGGCACCGTGGCCGCCCGGCTGGCCGACGCCGGTGTCGGCCGGGGCGATCTCGTCCTCGTCCCCATGCGGAACACGGCCGGGTGCCTCTTCACCTGGCTCGGGCTCATGCGCCTCGGCGCCGTCCTCGTCGCCGCCAACCCCGCCGCCGCACCCGCCGAGCTCGACGGGCTGGTGGCGCAGACCGGGCCGCGGCTGACCCTCGGCGACACCGACGTCGACCGGCTGACGGCCGGCGCCGATGAGGGCATCGACCCGCCCGATGTCGCCGGGCCGGGCCCCGACGACGCCGCCGTCCTCATCCCCACGTCGGGCACGACCGGACGTTCCAAGCTCGTGACCCAGACGCAGCGGGCCTACGTCCTGGCCGGCGAGGGCTTCCCCTGGTGGATGGAGCTCACGGCCGACGACCGCCTGATGACGTCGCTGCCGCTGTTCCACATCAACGCCCAGGCCTACTCGACCTGCGGCTCGATGGCCGCCCGGGCGAGCCTCGTGCTGCTGCCCCGCTTCTCGCCGGCCGGCTTCTTCGACAGCGCCCGCCGCTCCGGCGCCACCGAGTTCAATGCCATCGGGGCCATGCTCGAGATGCTCATGCGCCAGCCGGAGCGGCCCGACGACGCCGACAACCCCGTCCGCCTCGTCTACACCGGCCCGGCTCCGACCGAGAGCCGCCAACTGGAGATCGAGCGCCGGTTCGGGTTGAGGATCGTCTGCGGCTACGCCCAGTCGGAGTCGCCCTACGGCACGATCTGGCCGCGGGGGACCCGGCCCTACGGCACCCTCGGCGCCATCCGCCAGCACCCGGCCCTGGGCCGGATCAACGAGGGCCGGGTGATGCGGGAGGACAAGCGGGTGGCGCCCGGCGACGTCGGCGAGCTCGAGCTGCGCAATCCGGCGGTGATGCTCGGCTACTGGGGGATGCCGGAGGAGACCGCCGGGGTGCTGCGGCCCGACGGCTGGCTGCGGACCGGCGACCTCGTGGTCGAGAATCCCGACGGGACGTACACGATCGTCGGCCGGGAGAAGGAGTTCATCCGCCGGCGGGGCGAGAACCTGGCCCCCGCCGAGGTCGAGGAGGCGCTGGCGGCCCACCCCGGCGTCGTCGAAGTCGCCGTCGTCGGCGTGCCCTCCGACCTGACCGACGAGGAGGTGAAGGCCTTCGTCGTCGTGGCCGGCGCCGACAACCCGGCCGGCGCCGACAACCCGGCCGGCGGCGAAAACCCAGCCGGCGCCGACAACCCGGCCGGCGCCGACAACCCGGCCGGCGCCGACAACCCGGCCGGCGACGGCGGCGGCGCCGCCCCCGACCCCGCCGCCCTCCACGCCTGGACCGCCGAGCGCCTCACCCGCTACAAGGTCCCCCGCTACATCGAGATCGTCCCCGAGCTGCCCCACACCCCCACCGGCCGGGTGGCCAAACACCAACTGCCCCGGGACCGCACCCCTGCCGAGTGGGACGCTGACGCCTGACCGCCCCCCAACCGGCGTTCCATTCCGCCGTATTCCGGTAAACGAACGCCGGTTTGGCGGAACCGGGCCGCCGAACCGGCGTTCCTCACCGCGGCATCGCCCCGGTCAGGAAGGCCAGAATGGCGGGCCATGGCCGACGACAGCTGGTTGCGCACGGGGATCGGGCGGTCGACGCCGGAGGCCATCACCGTCCGGGGTCGGGACCTGGCCAGCGAGCTCATGGGCCGGGTGACGTTCACCGAGCTGGCCTTCCTGCTCGCCGCCGACCGCATGCCGTCGCCCGGCGAGACCCGGCTGTTCGACGCCGCCCTCGTGGCGCTGGCCGACCACGGGCTGACCCCCAGCGTCCTCGCCGCCCGGCTCACGTGGACGGGGGCCACCGAGTCGCTCCAGGGCGCCGTGGCCGCCGGTCTCCTCGGCGCCGGCAACGTGTTCCTCGGCGTCGTGGAGGACACCGCCCGCTTCCTCGCCGGGATCCTGGCCGACGGCGCCGACGACGCCGCCGAACGGGCGGTGGCGGCCGGGATCGCCGCGGGACGGCGCATCCCCGGCCTCGGGCACCCGACGCACAAGGTCGAGGATCCCCGCACGCCCCGCCTCTAC
>JAICYE010000623.1 GCA_025934385.1 Acidimicrobiia bacterium
ACCCGCCGGCGGGCAGGACCCCGCCACCCCGGAGCGAACCTGTTGGCGTGCTGGGGAAGCGCAGGGCCACAGGCGGGTCGACCCGCCGCGCCGGCGTCCTCGCCGGAGTCGTGGTCCCGACACTGGCGCTGGCCGTCCTCGTGACGCAGGCCGCGCTCGTGACGCCGGCCGCCCAGGCCGACGGCCCCGGCACCGTCGAACGGCGGGTGCACCGGCCCCACACCGTCTCGCCCGAGGCCACGGTGGCGCCGACCGGCCTCACCCCTGTCCAGGTCAAGCAGGCCTACCACTTCCCGACCGGCTCGAGCGCCGGCGCCGGCGAGAAGGTGGCCGTCGTCGCCCCGTTCGACGCCCCGAACATCGAGGCCGACCTCAACACCTTCAGCCACCAGTTCGGGCTGCCGGCCTGCACCACCGCCAACGGCTGCTTCAAGAAGGTCAGCCAGAACGGCGGCAAGACGTACCCGACCGCCGACAAGGCGTGGGCCATGGAGATCTCGATGGACGTCGAGTGGGTCCACGCCATCGCGCCCGGCGCCAAGGTCCTCCTCGTGGAGGCCAAGAGCGACCGGCTGGCTGACGTCGTCGCCGCCGAGGACTACGCCACGGCCCACGCCGGCTACGTCAGCAACAGCCTCGGCGTCACGGAGTTCGCCGGCCAGACGGCGTTCGACTCCCACTTCTCCCGGGCCGGCGTCAGCATCTTCGTCGCCTCGGGCGACGACGGAGCCACCAGCGGGCCCGGCTACCCGGCGGCGGCCCCCGGTGTCATCTCCGTCGGCGCCACGGCCCTGCTCAACATCGGCCAGCCGACGTTCGCCGAGCAGGGCTGGCACAACTCCGGCGGAGGCTGCTCCCTCTACGAGACGGCCAGCGCCGCCCAGCAGGCCAACCCCGGCTACGCCGCGGTCGGCTGCGCCGGCCAGCGGGCCGTTCCTGACGTCGCCCTGGTCGGCGACCCCCGGAGCGGCGTTTCGGTCTACGACTCCTACAAGACGACCAACAGCTGGTTCCTGGCCGGCGGCACCAGCGCCTCGACCCCGATGTGGGCGGCCCGGGCGGCCGACTCCGGCCTGGTGATCACGCCGACGCTGATCTATGGCGCCTCGTCGCCGATCAGCTTCCGGGACATCACCGTGGGCAACAACGGCCAGCCCGCCCTTCCCGGCTACGACCTCGTCACCGGCCTCGGCAGCTGGACGGGCGCCACGCCCTGATTCCGGGCGGCCTCGCCGTGATCCTGGGCGGCTTCGCCGTGATCCTGGGCGGCTTCGCCGCCCCCGCCCGGCATCCGCCGGGCTCCTCCGAGCATGGGGCCCCTGCCCCATGCCGGCCGTAGCCAGGGCCCGCGGCTCTCGCAGCTCTTCCAGCCGGAGCTACCGGCCGGCCAGCGGGCCGTTCCTGACGTCGCCCTGGTCGGCGACCCCCGGAGCGGCGTTTCGGTCCACGACTCCTACAAGACGACCAACAGCTGGTTCCTGGCCGGCGGCACCAGCGCCTC
>JAICYE010000406.1 GCA_025934385.1 Acidimicrobiia bacterium
CCGCACTTCTGAGCAGCAGCGGTGTTCGAGCAGCGTTGTGACTCATCTCAGAGGCAGGCCGGTAGGCGTTCGGGTAGACGCTCGGAGTCCAGCTGGATGCCTACCGGTGTGCGGGCCTCCCGGATCGGCGCCACGCTCGGCGGCCCGGCCGACGTGGTCCTCGCCGACGGCACCCCCGCCTGGTGTGACGGCGGCCCCCGGCGGCCCGTCCTCCGCTCGTCCGGGCCCGCTTCATCAATCGATTGTGCAGAAAGACTCGCTGAGCGAGAGTTTCTGCACAATCGGACCGCGCCGGTCGTGGTCCATCGGGATTCGATCGACGCCGGGCTGCTCACGCCGGCCCGGTTCACGCCGCCGGCGGCCGAGTTGGCGCCGGACCAGCTGGCGGCGGTGGCCCACCCGGGCGGGCCGGCCCGGATCATCGCCCCCGCCGGGTCGGGGAAGACCAGGGTGCTGACCGAGCGGATCCGGCACCTGCTCGTCGACCGTGGCTACGAGCCGCAGCTCGTCACCGCCGTGGCCTACAACGTGATGGCCGCCGAACAGCTCCGGGAGCGCACCGCGGGGTTCCGGCCGACGATCCGGACGCTCAATTCGCTGGGCCTCAACGTCTGCTCCCGCCGGGGGCACTGGCGCGTCGCCGAGGAGCCCTACTGCCGGGAGGTGCTGTCGGGCCTGGTCAAGACGGCCCGCAAGGTCGGCACCGATCCGCTGGCGCCCTATCTCGACGCGCTGGCCACGATCCGCCTCGGGCTCGTCCCGCCGGAGAAGGCCGAGGATTTCCATCCCGACGCCGCCGGCATCGCCGCCGCCTTCCCCGCCTACCGTCAGGCCCTCCACGACGACGGCCGCCTCGACTTCGACGAGCAGATCTACCACGCCGTGGCACTGCTGCTGGCCGACGCCGACCTGCGGGCCGAGGTGCGGGCCGAGAACCGCACGCTGCTGGTCGACGAGTTCCAGGATCTGACGCCGGCCCACCTGCTGCTCATCCGGCTGATCGCCGGCCCGGCGGCCGACGTGTTCGGCGTCGGCGACGATGACCAGGTCATCTACGGCTACGCCGGCGCCGACCCCGGTTTCCTGATCGACTTCGGGAGCTACTTCCCCGGCACCGTCACCTACGACCTCCAGGTCAACTACCGCTGCCCGCCGGCGGTGGTCGACGCCGCCCGGACGCTGCTCGGCCACAACCGCCGCCGGATCGACAAGACGATCCGCCCTTCCGCTGATCTCGGCAGAGAACACCGCGGAAACGGCGGGTTTTCCGGCCAAGAACCGGAGGGCCTCGGTGTTCGGCTGGTGCCGAACGACGAGATGGGGCCGGCCTCGGTGGACCTGGTGCAGCGCTGGGCGAAGAGCGGCGTGCCGTACTCCGACGTCGCCGTGCTCACCCGGGTGAACTCGTCGCTGCTCCCCGTCCAGCTGCTGCTCCGGCAGGCGGGGATCCCCTGCCGGCCGGCGGTCGGGCCGTGGATCCTGGAGCGGGCGGGCACGGCCGCCGCCCTCGCCTACCTGCGCATCGCCGCCGACCCGGGCCGCATCAGCCGGGCCGACGTGCGGGCCACCGTGCGGCGCCCGTCCCGCAAGATCTCGCCCAAGGTCATCGACATGCTGGCCCGCGACGTCACCACGTCGCTGCGGTCGGTCCGGGGGCTGGCGCAGTGGCTGGCCGACACGGACGCCTTCGTCAAAGACGCCGACCGCGTCGAGGGCTACGCCGCCGACCTCGAGGCGCTGGCCGGGGCGGTGGCGAAGCCGGGCGCCACCACCGCCGACGGGCTGCGTTTCATCCGCGACACGATCGGCCTCGGCGAGGCGATGGAGACGCTCGACGCCAGCAAGGGCGCGCTCGACCGCTCCAGCAACGGCGACGACCTCGCCGCCCTGCTGCAAGTGGCTCCGCTCCACCCCGACGCCCCCTCCTTCGAGGCCTGGCTGCAGGAGGCGCTGGCCGCCGGGGGCGGCCGAGGCTCCACGGGGCAACGGGCCGAGGACGGCGGCGCCGCATCCGAATCGGGCGTGCACCTGGCCACCGTCCACCGGGTGAAGGGGCGGGAGTGGGCGAAGGTGGTGGTCTTCGGGGCCGATGCCGGGCTCTTTCCCCACCGGCTGTCGGACGACGTCGAGGAGGAGCGGCGCATCTTCCACGTCGCCGTCACCCGGGCCCGAGACGAGACCGTGGTCCTCGCCGACGCCGCCGGCCCGTCACCGTTCGTCGATGAGCTGCATCGTGCTGCCCGTTCCTCGGCGGCTCCCGCCGCCGTTGTCGGGGGGACACCCCCCGTCCCCCCGGGCCGACCGGCTCTCGACCCCGCCGACCCGAACCCGTTCCGCCGCCTGGCGCTGCCGCCGGTGTCCTCGCCGGCCTCCCGGTCCGGGCGCGGCAAGGGCAAGGACAAGGCGGCCGCCAACGGCGAGCCGGCCTTCCCGGCCGTGCCCGGGGCCGAGATCACCCTGGCCGGGGGCCTGCGGGCCGTGATCAAGGAGCTCCGCCGGGGCGAGGTGCTCCTCGAGACGGCGACCGGTTCGACCGTCGTGGGCTACGGCGCCGCCATCCGCGTCGAGGGCCGCAACGTCCGGCTCACGGCTCCGGCCGAGCGGGTGGACGCCGCCGTCGGCGCCCTCAAGGCCTGGCGGACGGCGCTGGCGAAGCAGGAGGGCAAGCCGCCCTACGTCTATCTCTCCGACGCCCACATCACCGACATCGCCGAACGCGATCCCGACACGACCGCCCGCCTGGCCCGCTGCAAAGGAATCGGCCCCGGCAAGCTGGAGTCCTACGGCGAGACGCTGCTCGCCCTGCTCGAGAATCTCTGAACGGTTACAGGTACCCGCCCGTCGTGAGCAGCCGGGACGACGGCACATCCCCGTCGTCGTCGGTCAGGTCGCTCCGGGGCTCGAACAGCGTCGACCCGCCGTGGAGGGCGACGAGCTCCGGCCCGAGCCGCTCGGCGGCGCCGGCCAGCAGGTGGCAGGCGAAGTCCAGCTCCTTGGCGTCGAGCGTCTCGGCCACCAGCTCC
>JAICYE010000535.1 GCA_025934385.1 Acidimicrobiia bacterium
CCTTGCCGGCCGCGGCCGGCACTCCGCGGAGGACGTCGCCGGCCTTCACCGGGGTGGCGTCGGCCTCGGGTTCCCAGGGGGCGACGAAGGCGATCGGCATGCGCACGGCGGCGAGGCGGTCCCGCTCGGCCCGCCGGCGGAGCACCGTTTCGGCTGCGCCGGGCGGGGGAGCGAAGAGTTCCTCGGCCGTCAGGTAGAAGGCATCCTCGGGGGAGGAGAGGATCCCCTGCGCCGCCAGCCGGCGGCCCTGTTCCCGGGCCAGGCGGCGCATGGCGTGGATGGTGCGCACGATGGCGTCCCGGTCCCGCTCCCGCTCGGCGGTCGCCCACCGGGCCAGGGCGACCGCCGGGCGGGCCCGGCGGGGGACGGCGATCGGGGCAGCCGGCGGTTGGTTGCCCCCGGCCGCCCGGGCGCGGGCGGCCTTGGCCACGGTGCGCAGCACCAGGTCGGGGTCGTCGGCGAAGACCGACGAGGCCAGCTCGCATTCGGCCGGGCCGCGATGGCCGAAGACGGCCAGGGCCTCCCGCATCGCGCCGGCGAATCCGGGGGAGACGGTGTCGACGCGCTCGAGCAGGTTGTCACCGCCGTCCTCCAGGGCGGCCATGACGGCCGGGTCGGCGGCCGCCTGCTCGGCCAGTCGGCGCACGCCGCTCAGGCCCTCGGCGCTCGTCAGGCCCTCGCCGACCCGTTCGACGACACCGGGTCGGCGGGACAGCTGCTCGGCGGTGTTCGTCCCCGCCCCGGCCAGGATGGCCCCGAGGGCGGCGAGTTCCCAGCCGTGGGCCTGCAGATCGTAGGCCAGCGAGAACATCGACTCGACCCCGGCGTCGGACAGCTGCTCCGGTTCGGCCACGAGCCGCTCCAGGCGCCCGACCTGGGCCAGCATCTCGTCGACGTCGTGCCGGTAGCCCTTGAGGACGCCGGTCAGCCGGCCGCCCATGCCGGCGCCGGCCTTCGCCTTGGCCTTGATGGTGGCCGGCTTGTCGATGGGGAGCCTGGAGAAGTCGAGACCCGGTAGCTCCTCGACGTGGCGGCCGAGGTACTGCCGGGCGAACGACTCGGCGTCCCAGCCCGGCGACAGCTCGCCGATGGCCGAACCGGTGAAGACGTTCATGTAGAGACGGTGGGCCTGCGTCGAGAACATCCGGCACTGGGCCTCGAGCTGCGACACCCCGGTCATGCCGACGAAGTCGACGGCGGCCACGCCGGCCCGGGCGAAGGCCGGGGCGACGGCGGTGAGCGACAGCGGCGTGGCCGGGCCGGGCAGCGCCTCGGAGAAGTTCGTGGCCACGAACACCGAGAAGCGGCTGTCGACTGGCGTGTCGAACTCGCCGACGAGGTCGGGCTTCCCGCCCGGCTCGAGCGGCGCGCCGTCGAGCGGCAGGGTGTCGCCGGGCAAGCGGCCGGGACTGAAGGGCCGGCGCCACGGCACCCGCTTCGCCTTGTCCCCGATGCTCATGACGCCCAGCATGGCGAGGCGGGTGTCCTCGATGGCCGCCCGGCCCGACCAGACGCACTCGAAGCCGAACTCCTCGCGCTGGCGGGTGTTGTCGAGCAAGGGCTGGAAGCGGACGTACTCGAAATCGCCGATCCCCACCGGTGACAGCTTCCGGTCCCACAGCTTCGGGATGACCTTGTGGACCACCTCCGCCTTCACCCGCACCACGCGCCGGCCGAGGGCGGCGCCCACGTCCTCGACGGTGAGGACGTCGTCGGGCGCCAGGTTGACCGGCCCGGCCGGGCCCGGTTCGCAGCAGTGGACGAAGAAGCGTCCGACGTCGTCGGAGTGCACCACCTGCCACAGGCACTCCTCGCCCTTCACTGCCATCATCACCGGACCGGCCAGCAGGTTGCGGACGCGGTTGTCGATGCGGCGCCCGACGACGGCCGGGGCCCGGATGGTGACGGCCTCGACGTTGGCCGAGGCCAGCATGGCCTCCACCTCGGCCTTGCAGACGGCGTAGACCATGTCGGGGTGCGGGGCCAGTGGCTCGTCCTCGGTGAGCTTGCCCCGGTTGTCG
>JAICYE010000502.1 GCA_025934385.1 Acidimicrobiia bacterium
ACCGGTGCCGACGGCGGTGCCGCCGAGGGGAATCTCGGCCAGCCGGGGGTACGTCGCTTCGAGCCGCTCGATCCCGTTGCGGACCTGGGCTGCCCAGCCGCCGAACTCCTGACCCAGCGTCACCGGCGTGGCGTCCATCAGATGCGTCCGGCCCGACTTCACCACCCGGGCGAACTCGGCGGCCTTGGCCTCGAGCGCCTCGGCCAGCGCCCCCAGCGCCGGCACCAGCTCCTCCTGGCAGGCGGCGTAGGCGCCGAGGTGGATGGCGGACGGGAACACGTCGTTGGAGCTCTGCGAGGCGTTCACGTGGTCGTTGGGGTGGACCCGCTTCGACCCCCGGGACTCGCCGAGCAGCTCGGAGGCCCGGTTGGCGATGACCTCGTTGGTGTTCATGTTGGACGACGTGCCCGAGCCGGTCTGGTACACGTCGACCGGGAACTGGTCGTCGAGCGCGCCGCCGGCGACCTCGCCGGCCGCCTCCTGGATGGCCTTCGACCGCTCCGGGTCGACGACGCCGAGCCGCTCGTTGACCGCCGCCGCCGCCTGCTTGATCGAGGCCAGCGCCCAGATCATGCGCCGCTCCAGCCTCAGGCCCGAGATCGGGAAGTTGTCGACCGCCCGTTGCGTCTGCGCCCCCCAGTACGCCTCGTCGGGGACGGAGACCTCCCCCATCGAGTCCTTCTCGATCCGTGCCATGCCCGCCGATCCTCCTGACGCCCGCACCGCTTCATTCGCAGGGTATCGGCCCACCCGCGGTGCTCTCCTCTCCGGCGAGCGCGACGATGTCCGTCATGGGCCGCTTACTCTCCGCCGTCGCCGGGGCCGGCGCCGCCGCAGTCCTCGCCGCCATCGCCGTCGGGCCGGCGCTGGCCACGACCACCACGACGACCACCACGACGACCACGACGCACGTCCGCCGGCCGTCGGTCTACACGCCCACGGTGGCGCCGAACACGATCGACAACCGCCGGAACTGCGGCCACTCGACGAGCGCCACCATCTCGACCGGCACCACCGGCAAGGTCGACCACGTCACGTTCCGGGTCCAGCTCGGTGGGCGGACGATGACGCTGGCGGCCAGCGGGTCGGGCAGCCGCTGGCAGGCCGTCCTGAACGGCGAGTCGTTCGGCTACGACCACGGTTCCGGCACCGTGCGGGCCGACGCCAGCGGCCCGGGCGGCACCGACGAGTCCGGCTCCACCAGCTTCACCGTCGCCAACTGCCCCGCCTGAGCCAACCGCCCCGGAGCCGGCTCGCCCCGCCTTCGCCGGGAGCGCCCTCGCTACCATCCCATTCTGTGCTCGAGCCCGCCCCGCCCGTCCCCGAACCGCCCCTGCCCGGAGCCGGCGAGATCCGCCTCACCGCCTTCTCCCACGGCGCCGGCTGCGCCGGCACGCTGTCGCCGGCCGAGCTCCGCACCGTCCTCGGCCTCGTGCGGGGGCTCGACGCGCCGGCCGACCCCAACCTCCTCGTCGGGCTCGACACGGCCGACGACGCCGCCGTCTACCGCCTCCGCGACGACCTCGCCATCGTCTTCACCGCCGACTTCTTCACCCCGATCGTCGACGACCCCTACGACTTCGGACGGGTGTCCGCCACCAACGCCCTCTCCGACATCTACGCCATGGGCGCCACACCGCTCATGGCCCTCAACCTCGTGGCCTGGCCCCGGGAGGGCCTGCCCTTCGAGCTGCTGGCCCGGACGCTCGACGGCGGCGCCGCCGCCGTGCGGGGCGCCGGCGCCCTCGTCGTCGGGGGCCACTCGATCGACGACACCGAACCGAAGTACGGGCTGGCGGTGGTGGGCACCGTCGATCCCCGGGCGGTGCTGACCAACGCCGGGGCCCGGCCCGGCGACGCCCTCGTCCTCACCAAGCCGCTGGGGCTCGGGATCATCGCCACGGCCCTCAAGCGGGGGCAGGCGGCGCCGGCCCTGGTGGAGGAGGCCGTCCGGCTCATGACCACGCTGAACCAGGCCGGGCGCGACGCCGCCCTCGAGGTCGGCGTCAACGCCGCCACCGACGTGACCGGCTTCGGGCTCCTCGGGCACCTCCGGGAGATGCTGGTGGCCTCGGGCCTCGCCGCCCGGATCGACCCGAGCCGGGTGCCGGTGATCGACGGCGTCCGGGAGCTGCTGGCCGCCGGGATGGTGGCCGGAGGCACGCAGCGCAACCACGCCTTCGTCGACCCCGACATCGACTGGGCCGGGCTGCCGCCCGACGAGCAGCTGCTGCTGGCCGACGCCCAGACCTCCGGCGGCCTGCTGCTGGCGGTCGACCCCGGCCGGGCCGGCGCCCTCGTCGCCGCCCT
>JAICYE010000580.1 GCA_025934385.1 Acidimicrobiia bacterium
CCCGCCGCCGCCGGGCCGAGACGCCGGCGTCCGCTTCCCGCCCGGCGGCGACCCGGGCGACGCCGGCCGCCGGTCGGCCCTCGGGCCCCTCCCCGGTGCCGGGTCCGCCGGCGGCGAAGAAGCCCCGCTCCCCCAGCACGCTGCGGCGGCTGATCGGGCTGGCGGAGGCGGAGATCGAGAAGGCCACCGCCGAGCGGGACGGCCTGCTCGCCGACCTGGCCGCTGCCGGCGCCGATCATGTGGCGCTCACCCGCATCGCCGGCGACCTGGCGGCGGTGGAGTCCCGCCTGACCGCCGCCGAGGAACGCTGGCTGGAACTCTCCGAAGAGCTCGGCTCCTAGGTCCGACGAACGGATGAATCCCGGCAGGATTTGTGGCGCGTTCCGCAACGTTTCCTGCCGAGATCGGCCGGGGGGTCGGGGCGGGCCTGATGACTAGCGTCGCGGCGCCGACGGCGACGCCGAGGTCGGGTCGGCGGGCCAGGAGTGCTTGGGGTAGCGGCCGGCCATGTCCCGGCGCGCCTCGGCCCACGAGCCCGTCCAGAACCCCGGCAGGTCGGCGGTCACCTGGATCGGCCGGCCCGCCGGCGACAGCAGCGACAGCACGACGGGCACGCCGTTGACCGTCGGATGGGCCGTGGTGCCGAAGGCGTCCTGCACCCGGACCTCGGCGGCCGGCCGGTCGCTGGAATAGTCCACCGGCACCACCCGCCCGCCGGCGAAGGTGATCATGGCCGGCGCCACCCGGTCGAGCTCCGCCACCCGGTGCCCGAGCCGTCGCCGGAGGATGCCGGCCATATCGATCGCCTCCAGGTCCGCCCGCCCGACCGCCTTGCCCAGCAGGGGAACGAGCCACTCGTCGAGCGCGGCGAGGAGCGGCCCGTCCGACACGTCGGCCCAGCCGGCGAAGGCGGCGCGGGACTGGAGGGTGCGGGAGGCCGGGGTCCAGCCGAGGATCGCCAGTTTCGTGGCCCGAACCCGGGCCAGCAGGGCGGCGGCCGTGGCCGGGCCGGGTTCGGCCGGACCTTCGGACTCGCCGAGGACGAGGTTGTCGAGGCGGCGTTCGGTGCGGGCCCGGAGGTCGTCGCGGGCAGGGTCCCACGACAGCGTGGCGGCGCGCTCGACGGTGGCGCCGGTGGCGGCGGCGACGGCCTCGACGTCGGCGGCGTCGAGCGGCGCGGCCACGCGGATGCGGCTGTCCCGCCCGGCGGCGGCCGTGCCCCGGCCGGCGACCTCGAGCTCGGCGATCACGAGGAACGCCTCGCCGGCCAGCGGGTCGGCGGCGGGCAGCCACGCTCCCCCGCCACCCCGCAGCCGGAAGCGGGCGCCGCCGCGGGCCTGAGCAATCCGGTCGGGATAGGCCAGCGCCAGCACCGGCCCGGGATCGCCGACGTCGGCCGGCCCGGGCGGGGAGACGGTGGCCCGGCGGGCCAGGTCGGTGGCCCGGCGGCGGGCGGCGGCCACCGCCGGGCCGTCGACGTGGGGATGGCGGGCCTCCCGGTCGACGAGCAACCGGAGACGGACGGCGACGTCGGTGTCGAGTTCGTCCGGCCGCCCCCGCAAAACGTCGCGCTCCTCCAGCAGGGCGGCCAGAGCGCAGGCCGTGCCGCCCCGGCCGGCGGCGACGCCGCCGACGACCATGCGGGCCAGGCGGGGATGGAGCGGCAGCTCGGCCATGGCCCGCCCGATTTCGGTGGGGCGGCCGTCGGGATCGAGGGCGCCGAGCGACGCCAGAAGGCGCC
>JAICYE010000039.1 GCA_025934385.1 Acidimicrobiia bacterium
AACGACACGGTCACGCCGCCGCCGGCGTCCATGGCGATGGCCACGGTTTCGGCGTTGCCGTCCTTGGGCCGCGTCGCCGCCCGGCGCTCCGGCGGGTCGACCAGCGTGATGTAGCCCATGTTCGAGGCCGACGGCTCGACCACACAGGCCAGACCGATCCCGAGCACCCGCCCGTCCGGAGATGCGCCGCGCTTGGCCGCACTCTGTGCGGCTGAGCGCGGTCGACGCTCCTCCTGCTCCCGCCGCAGCCGGTCGTAACCCGCCAGCTCCAGCGCCCGTTCGAAGCAGGCGCCGTAGTCGCCGGAGTCGTAGACGCCGCCGGCCGGCGCCCGGTAGGGCATGGCCGAGGCCGGCACGAGGTTGCGGCGGGCGACGTCGGCGGGGTCGAGGCCGAGCCGGGCGGCGGCGATGGCCATCGTCCGCTCCAGGGCGAACGACAGCTGCGGGCCGCCGAACCCCCGGTTGAGCCCGGTGGGGCAGCGGTTGGTGACGACGACCCGGCTGCGGACGTCGACGTTGCGGACCTGGTACGGCCCGGTGATGCAGCCGTGCATCCGGTACAGCGTGGCCGGCTCCGGCGCCCGCACGTAGGCGCCGACGTCGTCGACGAGGTCGAGCCGGAGGGCCACGAGTTCCCCGTCCGCCCGGAAGCCCGCCTCCACCGCCGTGAGCCGCTCCGTGGCCGCCGACGTCAGCAGATGCTCGACCCGGTCCTCCGTCCACCGCACCGGGACGCCGAAGCGGCGAGACGCCAGCGCCATCAGCACCACCGTCGTGAACACGCCGGCCTTCACGCCGAACGAGCCCCCGGAGTCGGGCGGCGACACCAGCCGCAGCCTCCCGGGCGGGATCCCCAAGGCGGCGGCGGCGACGCCGTGGAGCGTGAACGGCCCCTGGAAGTTCGACCAGGCCGTGACCGAACCGGTGGCGGAGTCCCAGGCGCAGATCACCCCGGCGCACTCGACCGGCGTGCACGACGAGCGGGGGTGGCGGAACCGGCGCCGGACCACGAGGTCGGCGCCGGCCAGCGCGCCGACCGCATCGCCGTAGGAGAATGCCCGGTCGGAGACGACGTTGCCGCCCACCGCCTCGTGCAGCACCGGGGCGCCGTCCACCAGCGCCGCCTCCGGCGACGCCGCCACCGGCCGCGGCGAGTACTCCACGGCCACGAGCTCGGCGGCGTCCTCGGCGACGTAGCGGTCCCCGGCCACCACCACCGCCACCGGTTCGCCGACGTAGCGGACCCGGTCGACGGCGGCGGCCCAGTGCTGCACCGCCCGGCCGATGGCCGACGGGAACGGGCGGGACAGCGCGGCGACGTCGGCGCCGGTCAGCACGCCGATGACGCCGGGCACCTCGAGCGCCGCCGACACGTCGACCGCCACGAGGTCGGCGTGGGCCTCGGTCGAGCGCACGACGGCCGCCTCGGCGATGCGGGGCAGCGGGGCGAGGTCGTCCATGAACCAGCCCTCGCCCCGCAGAAGGGCCTCGTCCTCCAGCCGTTCGACGGAGCGCCCGACCCAGGTCATCAACCCACTTGGACCGTACCTGCCATCCCGGGGTGCAGCAGGCAGAGGTAGGGATAGGTGCCGGCCTTGGTGAACGTCAGCGAGAAGCCGTTGACGGGGAAGAACGGCTTCGGGCCGAGGACCCCCGAATGGGCGACGCCGCCGGCGAACCGGGAGCCGGATTTCGCCCCGGTGGGCAGGAAGGCGTTCGGCTCGTCGGGGCTCTTGAACGGCGGATTGAAGCTGATGGTATGGGGCATGTACGGGCTGCCGTCGGTCCAGCTGACCGTCTGCCCGACCTTGATCGACACGGTCTCCGGGGTGAACCTGTTGACGGCCACCACCTTGTCACCCCAGCTGGCGGTGACGGTGGCGCCGTTGGCGGTGGGGACGGCGGCCGGGACGGCGATCCCCGCGGCCTGGGTCTTGGCGTCGCCGAGTTCCTTGTCGGCGGCGGCGGAAACCTGGGCCGGCGAGAGGCGTTCGGCGTCGGTGCCGACGACGTTCAGCGTCGACTGCATAAAGGGGTGGAGCAGGCAGGTGATGGTGTAGGAGCCGGGGGCGATGGTGGCGGCCAGCTTGACCGTCGCCGTCTTCGGCCCCGCTTCGGGCGGCGCGGCGGGGAAGAGGATCTGGCCCGAGTTCCAGAACCCCTGCCCGGTGAACTCCGGGGCGGCGGCGGACTTCGCCGGAGCCGACGGGCACGACAGCAGATCGGGCCCGGCGGGCTGGGTGGTGAAGCACGGCCCGAACACCGTGGCGTTCGGCTGGCCGGCCTTCGTCACCAGCGCGGGCGAATCGGTCCGGTCGCCCTTCACCCCGAAGGTGACGGTGTGGATGTCGTTCGAGGACCGGTTCTCGAAGACGAGGGTGTCGCCCGGTCGCACCGAGACGGTCTTCGGGAAGAACGCGCCGTAGACGAGGTTCTCCGCCCCGAGCGTCGAGTTCCCGTCCACCACCACGTTGTAGGTCTGCGGCCCGGTGACCGCCGGGGCCGTGGTCCCGGTCGAGCCCACCTTGTCGGCGGCCTTCCCGGCGGAGTCTGAGCTGCAGGAAGTTCCAACCAGCAACGGGACGACTCCCAGGGCGACGATCGGCAACAGCCTTCTGGCTCGCATGGCTCCCCCTTCTCTCGGGGCCCTACCCTGTCGTCCATGGCCGACGAGCACAAGCCCCGTAGCAAGGATGTCACCGAGGGGATGGAGCGGGCTCCGGCCCGGGCCATGCTCCGGGCCGTGGGCATGGGCGACGACGACTGGGGCCGGTCCCAGGTCGGCATCGCCTCCTCCTGGAACGAGGTCACGCCCTGCAACCTGCCGCTGGCCCGGCTGGCCAAGGCGGCCAAGGAGGGTGTGAAGGCGGCCGGCGGCTTCCCGCTGGAGTTCACCACCATCGCCGTCTCCGACGGCATCTCGATGGGCACGGAGGGGATGCGGGCGTCGCTGTCGTCCCGGGAGCTGATCGCCGACTCGGTCGAGTGCATGATGCACGGCGAGCGCTTCGACGGCATGGTCACGCTGGCCGGCTGCGACAAGAGCCTCCCCGGCATGCTCATGGCCTGCGCCCGGCTCAACCTGCCGGCGGTGTTCCTCTACGGCGGCTCGATCATGCCCGGCCGCTACGCCGAGCGGGACATCAGCATCCAGGACGTCTTCGAGGCCGTCGGCGCCTGCGCCGCCGGCCTCATCAGCCGCGACGACCTCGGCGACATCGAGCGGGCCGCCTGCCCCGGCGAGGGATCCTGCGCCGGCATGTTCACCGCCAACACGATGTCGTCGATCGGCGAGGCCATCGGCATGTCGCTGCCGGGTTCGGCGACGCCCCCGGCCATCGACCCCCGCCGCGACGCCCTGGCCCACGCCTCCGGCGAGGCCGTCATGAACCTCCTCCGGCTCGGGATCCGGCCCCGGCAGATCATGACGAGGGAGGCGTTCGAGAACGCCATCGCCGTGTCGATGGCGCTGGGCGGATCCACCAATGCAGTCCTGCACCTCCTCGCCATCGCCCACGAGGCCCGCGTCGACCTCGTCATCGACGACTTCGACCGCATCTCCCGCCAGGTGCCCCACATCGGCGACACCAAGCCCGCCGGCCGGTACCACATGGTCGACCTCGACCGGATCGGCGGCATTCCCGTCGTCATGCGGGAGCTGCTCGAGGCGGACCTCCTCCATGGCGACTGCCTCACCGTGACCGGGAAGACCGTGGCCGAGAACCTCGACGCCCTCAACCCCGGCCCGCCCGACGGGAGGGTCCTCCGCCCGCTGGCCGAGCCGATGCACCCCCAGGGCGGGACGGGCATCCTCTACGGCTCGCTGGCCCCCGAGGGGGCGGTCGTAAAGATCGCCGGGATGGACGGGCTGCGCTTCGAGGGGAATGCCCGGGTCTTCGACGATGAAACAGACTGCATGAGTTACGTGACCGGCGGGCGCTGCCAGCCGGGCGACGTCCTCATCATCCGCTACGAGGGCCCGAAGGGCGGCCCGGGGATGCGGGAGATGCTGGCCGTCACGGCCGCCGTCAAGGGGACGGGCCACTCGAAGGACGTCGCCCTCGTCACCGACGGCCGCTTCTCCGGCGCCACCCACGGCTTCTCGGTGGCCCACGTCGCCCCGGAGGCGACCGACGGCGGGCCGATCGCCTTCGTGGAGGACGGCGACCCGGTGGTGATCGACGTACCCAACCGCAAACTCGACATCCTCGTCGACGAGGCGACGATGGCCAAGCGGCGGGAGGGCTGGAAGCCCAAGGATCCCCGCTACACCAGCGGCTTCCTGGCCAAGTACGCCCACCTGGTGCAGTCGGCGTCCCGGGGGGCGATCACCAACATCGGCTGAAAGCCTTGCCGGAGCTCATCGAGGTCGAACGGTACCGCCGGCTGGCCGAGCAGGCGCTGGAGCGCCAGATCGTCGAGGTCGTGGCGCCCGACTCCTGGTGGCTGAAGGGCGGGCTGGCGGCCGGCGTCCTGTCCGACGCCCTCGTCGGGCGGCATTTCCTGGCCGCCCGACGCACCGGCAAGCGGCTCATGCTCGACACCAGCGCCGCCGGGCCCGTCCTCGGCCTCAAGTTCGGCATGACCGGCCGGCTGCTGGTCGACGGCTCGGCCGGCGTCGACAAGCTGGAGTACTCGTCGAACCGCGACGTCGAGGCCTGGGACCGGCTCGTCGTCCGCTTCGCCGACGGCGGCGATCTCCGGGTGCGCGATCCCCGCCGCCTCGGCGGCGCCGAGCTCGACCCCCCCGAGCACCGGCTCGGCCCCGACGCCGCCGGCCTCACGCTGGCCGGCCTCCGGAAGGTCCTCGGCGAGAGCCGCATCGCCCTCAAGGCTCGGCTCATGGACCAGTCGAAGGTCGCCGGACTCGGCAACCTCCTCGTCGACGAGGCGCTGTTCCAGGCTGGCCTCGACCCCGCCCGCCCGGCCGGCGGGCTCGACGACCAGGAGCTGAAGAGCCTGCACAAGGCGATCCGGGCGACGCTGCGGAACCTCACGAAACGGGGCGGTTCCCACACCGGCGCGCTGCAGCCCTTCCGCCACCGCGAGGGCGTCTGCCCGCTCGACGGCGCGCCCCTCCTCAGGCGGACGATCGGCGGCCGGACCACCTATTCCTGCCCCGTACATCAGTTGTAAAGGCGGTGCACGGAGAGTGCGATCTAACGTTCCCGCATGACCGTGCCGATGCAGGACGCCCGCCACAGCCTGCTGGACCGGGCCACGGCCTACGTCCGGTCCCGGCTCCACGGGCCGGCGGCCCGGACGGCCGAGCAGTTCGTCCGGGCGTACTGGGAACGGGTCCCGGCCGAGGACCTCGCCGGTCGCGACCCCGTCGATCTGGCCGGCGCCGCCCTGGCCCACCACCACCTGGCCGAGCGGCGCCCGCCGGGTACGGCCAAGGTCCGGGTCTACACCCCCACGTTCGACGACCACGGCTGGGCCTCGACGCACTCGGTGGTCGAGGTCGTCGTCGACGACATGCCGTTCCTGCTCGACTCGGTCTCGATGGAGCTCGTCCGCCGGGGCTGCGGGCTCCATCTGGTGGTGCACCCGGTCATCGACGGCGTGGCCTTCCTCCACGTCGAGATCGACCGCCAGCCGCCCGGAGAACGGATGGAGGCGCTCCGGGACGGCCTCCGGGCGGTGCTCGACGACGTGCGGGCGGCGGTGGAGGACTGGGCGGCCATGCGGGCCCGGGCCCAGACCGTGGCGGCCGAGCTGCAGGAACGGCCGCCGCCGGGCGACGCCCGGGAGATCTCGGAGGCGAGGGACTTCCTGCGGTTCCTGGCCGATGACCACTTCGTGTTCCTGGGCTTCCGGGAGTACGAGTTCGTCCGCTCCGGAGACGACGACGCCAGCGGCGACACGCTGCGGCCGGTGCCGGGCTCGGGGCTGGGCATCCTGCGCGACGACCCGTCGGCCGACCCGGCCGCGCCGTCCCGCAGCTTCGGCCGCGTTCCCGCTGAGCTGCGCCGGCAGTCGCCGCCGATCCAGCCGCTGATCCTGACCAAGGCCGCCGCCCGGGCCACTGTCCACCGCCCGACGGCCCTCGACTACGTCGGCGTGAAGCGCTACGGGCCCGACGGCACGGTGACCGGGGAACGCCGGTTCCTCGGCCTCTACACGTCGACGATGCAGAAGGCGCCGACCGCCGACATCCCCGTCCTGCGCCGCACGGTGGCGGCGGTCGTCGACCGGGCCGGCTTCGCCCCCGCCTCCCACGACGCCAAGGCCCTGGCCGAGGTGATCGAGGCCCTGCCCCGGCTGGAACTGCTCGAGGTCACCGCCGACGAGCTCTACGAGACCGCCCTCGGCATCCTCGCTCTCCAGGAGCGCCAGAGGGTGCGGCTCTTCGCCCGGCGCGACCGCTTCGGCCGCCACTGGAGCTGCCTCGTCTTCGTGCCGCTCGAGCGCTACACCCAGGCCGTCCGCCACCGGATCACCGAGATCCTGCTCGCCGCCTTCGCCGGCACCGGCTTCGAGTACCACGCCCAGGTGGGGGAGTCGGTGCTGGCCCGGCTGCACTTCATCGTCCGGACCGACCCGGCCGCCGGCGCCGGGGCCGCCCCCGACCTCGAGGTGGTCGAGGCCCGCATCGCGGAGGCCACCCGCTCGTGGGCCGACGACCTCTCCGAGGCGTTGCTCGAGGCCCAGGGCGAGGAACGGGGCCTGGCCCTGCTACGCCGCTACGGCAGCGCATTCCCCGCCGCGTATCGCGACGACTTCCCGGCCCGGGCGGCGGTGGCCGACATCGCCCGCATGGAGTCCTGCACCGAGGGCGGCAGCGGCGACATCGGCCTCAGCCTGGCCCAGCCGCTGGAGGCGGAGGGGCTGCTGCGCTTCAAGCTCTTCTCCGCCGGCCGGCCCCTGCCGCTGTCCGACGTGCTCCCGCTGCTGGAGAACATGGGCGTGCGGGTGGTCGACCAGCGGCCCTACGAGGTCCGCCCGTCCGGCGGCGCCGGGACGATGTGGATCCACGACTTCGGGCTCCGACCAGCCGGAGACGACCTCGAACCCGACGGCGTGAAGGGCACCTTCACGCAGGCCTTCGCCGCCGTCTGGCGGGGCGAGGCGGAGAACGACGGGTTCAACCGGCTGGTGCTCGGCGCCGGCCTCACCGGCCGGGAGGTGGCGATCCTCCGGGCCTACAGCAAGTATCTGCGCCAGGTCGGCTCGGCCTTCTCCCAGGCCTACATGGAGCGGACGCTGGCCGCCAACCCCCACGTCGCCCGGCTGCTGGTCGAGTTGTTCCACGCCCGCTTCGACCCGGCCCGGCTGCCCGACCCGGAGGACGAGGCCAGCGTGCTGGGCAAGCGGCTCGAGGCGGCCATCGACGCCGTCGCCAGCCTCGACGAGGACCGCATCCTCCGCTCGTTCCTGGCCCTGGTGCAGGCGACGCTGCGGACCAACTGGTTCCAGAGCCGCCCGGCGGGCCACCCGGTGGCCTTCAAGCTCGACCCGGCCCAGGTGCCCGACCTGCCGCTGCCCCGGCCGAGGTACGAGATCTTCGTGTGCTCGCCCCGGGTGGAGGGCGTCCACCTGCGGGGCGGGCGGGTGAGCCGGGGCGGCCTGCGGTGGTCGGACCGCCGGGAGGACTTCCGCACCGAGGTCCTCGGCCTGATGAAGGCCCAGATGGTGAAGAACGCCGTCATCGTGCCGGTCGGCGCCAAGGGCGGCTTCGTCATGAAGCGGCCGCCGACCGCACCGGCCGGTGGGCCGGCGGATCGGGAGGCGATCGCCGCCGAGGTGGCCGCCTGCTACCGCGACTTCGTCTCGGCGCTCCTCGACCTGACCGACAACATCGCCGGCGGCGAGATCGTCCATCCGCCGGCGGTCTACGCCTACGACGGCGACGACCCCTACCTCGTCGTGGCGGCCGACAAGGGGACGGCGACGTTCTCCGACCTGGCCAACTCGATCTCCGCCGAGTACGGCTTCTGGCTCGGCGACGCCTTCGCCTCGGGCGGCTCGTCCGGCTACGACCACAAGAAGATGGGCATCACCGCCAAGGGCGCCTGGGAATCGGTGAAGCGCCACTTCCGGGACTTCGCCGTCGATGCCGACACCGCGCCGATCACCGTGGTGGGCATCGGTGACATGTCGGGCGACGTGTTCGGCAACGGGATGCTCTGCTCCCGGGCCCTCCGGCTGGTGGCGGCCTTCGATCACCGCCACGTCTTCATCGACCCGAACCCCGACGCCGAGCGCAGCGCCGCCGAACGGGAGCGGCTCTTCAACCTGGCGCGCTCCTCGTGGGCCGACTACGACGCCTCGTTGATCTCGGCCGGGGGCGGCGTCTTTCCCCGCACGGCCAAGGCCATCCCGCTGTCGCCCGAGGCCCGGGCGGCGCTCGGCACCGACGCCGACGTCCTCCGACCGGCGGAGCTGATCAAAGCGGTGCTGCGGGCGCCGGTCGACCTCCTGTGGAATGGCGGCATCGGTACCTACGTGAAGGCGTCGACCGAGACCCACGGCGACGTCGGCGACAAGGCCAACGACGCCGTTCGCATCGATGCCGGCAACCTGCGGGCCCGGGTGGTGGGCGAGGGGGGCAATCTCGGCTTCACCCAGCGGGCCCGCATCGAGTACGCCCTGGCCGGCGGGCGGATCAACACCGACGCCATCGACAACTCGGCCGGCGTCGACTGCTCCGACCACGAGGTCAACATCAAGATTCTCCTCGACGCCGTCGTGGCCGACGGTGAGATGACCGTGCGCCAGCGCGACCGGCTCCTGGCCGAGATGACCGGCGAGGTGGCGGCCATGGTGCTGCGGGACAACTACGACCAGACCGGGGCGCTGGCCGTGGCCCGGGCGCAGGCGGCGCCGATGGTCGACGTCCACGCCCGGTACCTCCGCAAGCTGGAGAGCGAGGGATCGCTCGACCGGGCGATCGAGTTCCTGCCCGGCGACGACGTCCTCGCCCAGCGGCGCTCGGCCGGCATCGGGCTGACCAGTCCGGAGTTCGCCGTGCTGCTGGCCTACACGAAGCTCGACGTGGCCCACCGCCTGCTGGCCTCCGACGCCTGCGAAGACCCCTGGTTCGAGCGGGAGCTGGCCGCCTACTTCCCGGCGCCGCTGCGGGACGAGCGGTTCGCGACGGCCATGGCCCGCCATCCGCTGCGGCGGGAGATCATCGCCACCCGGGTCACGAACCTGCTCGTCGACCGGGCGGGCACCAGCTTCGTCCACCGGCTCGCCGAGGAGACCGGCGCGTCGGTCCCCGAGCTGACGCGGGCCCACGCCGCCGCCTGGGAGATCTTCGGCCTCGAGGAGCTGTGGATCGGCGTCGAGGTGCTCGACAACGTCGTGCCGGCCGCCACCCAGGTCGACATGGTGCTGCCGATCCGTCGACTGGCCGAGCGGGCCAGCCGGTGGCTGGTGCGCCACGGGCCCAGGCCGCTCGATGTGGCCGGTCTGCTGGCCACGTTCGGGCCCGGCGCGGCCCGGCTGGCCGGCCTGCTACCGGCGCTGCTGTCGTCCGTCGACCGGGACGCGGCCGACGCCCGGGCCGTCGGCTGGGTCGGGGACGGCGCCGGGAAGGAGCTCGCCGCCCGCGTCGCCGTCCTCGACGCCCTCACCCCGGCGCTCGACGTCATCGAGGTGGCCGGCGAGAGCGACCTCGAAGCCGTCGCCGCCGTCTACTTCGACCTCGGGACCCGCCTGGAGCTCGACTGGCTGCGGGACCGGATCGCCGCCCTGCCCCGGGACGACCGCTGGCAGGCGCTGGCCCGTTCGGCGCTCGGCGACGATTACGGCCGGGAGCGGGCGGCCCTCACCGTCGAGATCGTGCGGGACGGCGGCCGGTTGGAGGACTGGATGGCCGCCCACCGCCCGGCCGTCGACCGGTTCCTGGCGGTGATCGACGACATCCGGGCCGGCGCGCCCCCCGACCTGGCCACGCTGTCGGTGGCCATGCGAGAGGCCCGGGCGCTCAGCACGCCGGGAAGTTAGGCTTTTTGCCGTGCCCGGCGGCATTCAGGTCGACATCGAAGGGCTGCGGGACCTGGGGCGGGCGCTGGCGGGCATCCAGCAGGATCTCGGCGACCTCGGGGTCGAGTTCGGGATGTACGACGCCGCCCTCGGTGCCCAGGCCGTCAAGCAGCAGCTGTCGGAGGTGGCGGGGAACTGGAAGAAGTCGCGCCAGCGCATCAACGCCGAGCTCGAGGCGCTGGCCAAGATGGCGGAGGGGGCGGCGACCCAGTACGCGACGGCCGAAGCGGAGCTCTCCCGGGCGTGCCTTCGGGGCGACGCAGGGCGCGCTCCCGGCAGCTCTGATGGCTGACTGGACGCCCCTCGCCGAGGGGGACCCGCTGCCCGGGGATCCCAACGGCATCGCCGACCTGCTCGGGCGGCTCCGGGCGGAGACCCAGCGGATCCGGGCCGTCGCCACCCGGCTCCGGACGGTCAACACCGGGGACTTCTGGATCAGCGAGTCGGCCGACGAGTTCGCCTCCCGGGTCGGGCGGGCCGCTCCCGACCTCGACCTGGCCGCCAGCCGCGTCGAGACCACGGTCACCGCCCTGCAGCGCTACCTGCAGGCGATGGGCGACTGCCAGAGCCGGGGACGGGTCGCCGTCGTCCGCGCCCGGGAAATCGACGCCGAGATCGCCCG
>JAICYE010000478.1 GCA_025934385.1 Acidimicrobiia bacterium
CATCCGGCCACCGGGGAGCCGACGATCTTCATCTACGACGGCTATCCCGGCGGGGCCGGCATCGCTGAACTGGCCTTCGACGCCGCCGACCGCCACCTGGCCGCGGCCTGCGACGTCGTGGCCCACTGCCCCTGCGCCGCCGGGTGCCCGTCCTGCGTCCAGTCGCCGAAGTGTGGCAACTGGAACGAATACCTCGACAAGGCCGCCGCCGTGGCCCTGATGCGGGCGGTGCTGGACGGCGGCGCCTGACCCGTCGGGCCCGGCGCTACTCGGTGGTCTCGAGCGCCCTGGCCTCGGCGGCCGCCCGGCGGCTGGCGTAGAGGGCGTGCATGGCGAAGACGAACAGCAGCAGGCCGCCGGCCAGCGGGACGAGCAGCCGGCGGGTGTCGTCTCCACCGGAAGTCTCCGGCATGCCGACCAGCATGCGCCCGCCGTCGGCGCCGTCCTCCTTGTCGTTGCCGGCGGCGGCCGGCGACTTGTAGGGCAGCGACGAGGAGTAGCCGGTGTCGGGCCCCTCCGACTCGTCGGGCAGCTCGGCCTTGGCCACCGGCTGGCCGGGCTTGGCCACCAGCGGGGCGACCGGGCTGCCGAACGTCACACCGCCCGACTTCACACTGCCGGGCGAGCCGGGCTGGATCGGCGACACGAAGGCGCCGCGGGGGGTGTCAGCGCCGGCCGGGGCCGGGGCCGGGGCGCCGGGCGCGGACGGGTCGCCGGGGGATCCGGCGGCGGACGCCGCCGGCGGCGAGGCGCCGGGATCCGCCGGGCCGCCCGGAGAGCCGGTGTCGCCGGCGCTGTCGGCGACGTAGGGCTGCGTGGTGGTCGTCGTGGCTTCCGGCCTCTTGGGGGCGGCCACCACGATCTGCTTCGGCTCGGCCGACGGGCCCGACCAGGCCGACTGGATCGTGTCGGTGCCGCTGCCGGCGGCCCGGAGGGCGGCCACCTGGTAGCGGTAGGTGCCGGGGGCCGAGAGGTTGCGCGTGAACGTCGTCACCTTCCCGCCGGCCTGCCCGACCGTCTTCCACTGCCCGTCGCCGACGCGCTCCTGGACGATGTAGCTGGTGATGTCGGGCTCGGGGTTAGGCTGCCACTGCACGGTCGCCTGCTTGGTGTTGTCGACCCAGCCGAGGTGGACATCGCGGGGCGCCGACACCGGGTTCGACACGATGACGTTGCGGTCCTCGTGGCGGGGAGGCGGCGGCTGGCTGTTGCCGTTGGAGAACATGCCGCCGCTCTTGGCGCCGCCCTGGCCCGTGACCCGCACGACGTAGGGCCGGTTCTGGGCCGGGCCGCCGTTGTCAGGGTAGGCGGTGGTGTCCCACACGCAGTCGATGTTGACGGAGGCCGGGGAGCCGCCCTCGGCCTTCTCGCACAGCGTGCCGAAGCCGGGGTAGTCGGCCCCGTCGGGGGCGAGGGCCTCGACCGACCAGCTCTTGACGCCGCCGTCGAAGGCCACCCTGGCCTTGACGTGGACGGACTGGCCGGCGAGCTTGGCGCCGTCGTCGGGCGACTGCCACTGGATGAAGGCGGGCTGCTCGCCGTTGCCCTGGGCGGGCGCCGGCCGGGCGGGGATGAGGACGACGGCGCCGACCGCGAGGGCGGCGACGGCGGCCAGCGAGGTCATCTTGCGCATAGGAGCTCCGATCGAGCCATCAGACGTCATCACTCCATGTCCGCCTTCACGACGAGGCGCTGGCGGGCCGAACCTTTGGGATGGCACGTGGTGAGCGTCAGGTGGTGGCCGGGGGTCTGGTCGATCACGCTGAAGTCGGTGTTGGGCACCACGAACGGCGGGCGGCTGACCCGGTAGACGTGCCGGCCGATCGGGGTCTCGAGCACGATCTCGTCCCCGGGATTCAGCCGGTCGAGGTCGGCGAAGGGCTTCCCGTAGGTGGTGCGGTGGCCGGCGATGGCCACGTTGCCCTCCTCGCCGGGCAGCGGCGTGTTGGGGTAGTGGCCGGCGCCGGCCCGCAGGGCGCTGGCGCCGGTGCCCTCGACCACCACCGTGTCGACCTTGATGGTCGGGATCACGATGCGGGTCAGGGCGTCGCCCTCCCGGGTGTGGCCGGCGGCGTAGGCGGCCTTGCTCTGCGGGCTGTGGAGCTGGATGGCCAGCTTCGACTGCAGCCGGTCCTGCATGAAGTTCGTGGCCAGCGGATAGGCCAGGAGGCCGATCGCCAGCACGGCGGTGACGATCGAGACGCCCGACAGGATCCGGCGGGCGGCGGGCCGCGTCCGGAGCGAGTCGAAGAAGAACCGGCTGCCCTCGCGGAGGCGGCCGGGCTTGCCGGCGGCGAGGGGGCGGTCAAGGGAAGTGTCAGTCACGCTGCGGCTCCCACCTCGGGAGGGTTTGGGAGATGGTTCCGGGGTCGGGACTCCATTCGTCCCGACCCCGGATACCGGTGTTACTAGGTGGTGTAGCAGATGCTGGGGTGGTTGGGGCGGATGCCCCTCCTTGGTCGGACTACCGGCGGCGGCGCCGCAGGAAGGTGCCGAC
>JAICYE010000098.1 GCA_025934385.1 Acidimicrobiia bacterium
GACTGTTGTGCTTCAAGGCGGGTCTTCGGAGGACGGGGTAGGACCCGCTGGTGGGCACGACGGCGACGGCGTCCCCAACGACAAGGACGCCCACGAGGCAGCTTTACCTGGCGCCAGCGACGCGCCCTCACCGCTAGCCGTCGAGGCAGCCTCCGGTCGAGACCGGCACAATGTCGGCCGCGCCGGCGGCGAGGACCGGCCGGAGCTCCTTGTCGGTCAGGGCGTAGCTCACGCCGGGCTTGTCGGGGGCGATGGCGAAGGCGACGCCGACGACGTCGCCGGCCTTGTCGACGAGGGCGGCGCCGGAGTCGCCCGGCCGGAGGGCGGCCGCCAGCACGAAGATGTGGCGCCGGGTGGCGTTGCGGTCGTAGATGTCCCGCCCCTCGGCGATGAGTTCCTGGCTGACCTTGGCCGGGGCGGCCCGGAGGACCCCGCCGCCGGGGTGCCCGTAGACGGCGCCGGTGTCGCCCTGCTTGGCCGTGGCCACCGGCAGGGGCTGCTCGCCGAGGCCCGGCACCCGCAGCACCGCCAGGTCCCGGTTGGTGTCGAACAGCACGACCGTGGCGGCCAGCGTACGGGTCCCGGGGAAGGGCTCCACCTTGGGGGCCTTCTCCCCCGCCACCACGTGGGCGTTGGTGATGACGAGATCGGGCCCGACGGCGAATCCGCTGCCTTCCTGGATGCGGCGGCAGGCCTCGCCGGTGACCTTCACCGTCGACTGGACGACCCGCTGGTGCACCGCCGGGGGGAGTCCCTCGACGGGCGGCGGCCCGGGGTCGGGCGAGCGGCGGAGCTCGTTGAAGACGGCCGGGAACGTGCCGTCCTGGACGAAGCGGCGCAGCGCCTGCATGGTCTGCGGCGGGGTCGGGGCGACGTCCTCGACGAGGTGGGCAATGGCCGAGCCCCGGGTGGCCTCGGCCGGCCAGCCCGATACGGCCGCCAGCGCCGGCGTCAGCACCCATACGGCCGTCAGCACGCCGACGATGCCCAGCACCGAGCCCGCCACCCGGTCGCCCTGGCGGAGGCCGGCCCCGAGGGGCAGGGCGGCGTGGAGCAGGCTGCCGATGGCCAGGCCGATGCCCTGCCCCAGCATCGAGGCCCCGACCAGGAAGGAGATGGCGGCGATGAGGCGGATCTGGGGGTCGGAAGAGGAGAAGAAGGCCACGACGTCGGGCAGGAAGTGGTCGGCCACCAGCGCCCCGACGGCCAGGCCGGCCCAGGAGAAGATCCGGGCCAGGAAGCCGAGCCGGTAGCCGCCGTAGGCGGCCGCCGTCGCCAACAGGATGATGAACAGGTCGAGCAGGTTCACGACGGCAGATCGGGGTCGAGCAGCCGGGCGGCGGTCAGGAACCCCGTGTGGGCCACCATCCGGTGGTCGGGCCGGACCGACTGACCCTCGACGTGCCACGACCGTTGGAGCACCTCCAGCGTCTCCGCCAGCCCGAAGGGCGAGCCGTCGAGCTCCTCTCGGAGGCGGGCGACCTGCCCGACGGTCGGGAGATAGGAGACGAGGATCCCGCCGGGCCGCAGGGCCGCCATGGCGTGCTTCACCACCCGCCAGGGCTCGGGCAGGTCGAGCACGATCCGGTCGAGCCCGGCCTCGTCGATGCCCTCGTAGACGTCGCGGATCTCGACCCGGAACGGTTGGCCCGGCCCGAGGAACGACTCGACGTTGCGGACGGCCTTGGCGGCGAAGTCCTCCCGGAGCTCGTAGCCGACCAGCGAGCCTTCGGTCCCCACGGCCCGCAGCAGGCCCATCGACAGCGCGCCGGACCCCACGCCGGCCTCGAGGACCCGGGCGCCGGGGAAGACGTCGGCCAGGATCAGGATCGGGCCGATGTCCTTGGGGTAGATGACCTGGGCCCCCCGGGGCATCTTCAGGATGAAGTCGGACAACGTCGGCCGGACGGCCCGCAGCCGGGCGCCGTGCGAGGTCCGCACGAGGATCCCCTCGTCGCGGCCGATGAGGTCGGCGTGGGGAAGGACGCCGGCGTGGGTGGCGAAGCTGGCCCCCTCGGCCAGGGTGATGAGATACCGGCGGGCCTTGGAGTCGACGAGCAGGACCCGCTCGCCGGGCCGGAACGGGCGCTGCGGGTTCACCCGTCCGCCTGGCGCCGGCCCCGGGCCCGCTCCCCCATGCGGCAGAAGGCGCACACCTCGCCGGTGGTCGGCGACCCGCACACCGCGCAGGGCGTGAGCTCCGCCCGCTCCGACTCGGCGTCGCCGGCGAAGCGGGCATGGCCCCGTTCCAGGAACGAGAAGACGAAGTTGGCCTTGGCCCCGGGGGACTTCTGCTCCAGCAGGTTGAGCGCCTCCTTGTAGGCCAGGTGGCGGTTGCCCTCGGCCATCGGGCACTCCTCGACGATGTAGTCGATGCCCCGGATGACGCAGTAGGCGGCCATCTCCCGCTCCGACAGCCGCACCAGCGGCTTGACCTTGCGGACGAACCCGGGGCCGGCGGGCAGCACCGGGTACTGGCGGCCGAGGTACTCGGCGTCCCACCGCAGGACGTTCCCGAAGAGGACGGCTGCCTCGTCGTCGAGGTTGTGGCCCGTGGCCACGACGTCGTAGCCGCCGTCGAGCGCCGCCTGGTTGAACAGATGCCGCTTGGACAGGCCGCAGGCGCCGCAGGGCGGACGGCGGACGGTGGCGGCGGCGGTCTCGATGTCGAAGCCGTACCCCGCCGGGATGTCGACCTCGACCAGCTCGAGACCCCGCCCGGCGGCGAAGTCGCGGGCGTAGCGGCCGGAGGCATCCGAGTAGTCCCCGATGCCGAGGCCCAGGTAGAGCCCGTGGGTCTCGTAGCCGAGGGCGACGAGGAGCTCCCAGGCGCCGAGAGAGTCCTTCCCGCCGGAGACGGCCATCAGCACCCGGTCGCCGGGGTGGATCATGTCGAAGCCGTCGATCGCCCGGCGAACCTGCTCCTGGCAGTGGTGGACGAAGCAGTCGGCGCAGAAGGCGGCGTTGTGGCGCCGCACGTCGATGAGCGCGGGGGCTTTGCAGCGTCGGCACTTCATGAGGGGCTCAGCCGCCGGAGATCACGGGCCGGATCTCGATCGTGTCGGGCTCCTCCAGCCGCTCGTCGTGGGTCACGAGGGTGTCGTTGCGAATCACGAGCACGGTCTCGGGGTTGATGCCGAGCGTCTCGAGCAGCTTCGAGACGCGCACCGGCCCGGGCATCTCCATCTCACGGCGGGGGTTGCGGAGGAGGACCTTCACTCCTCCCAGGCTACCGGCCGGTCAACGAGGCGGCCTGAAGATGCGGACGGCGATCGACTCCCCCGGGGCCAGCACCTCCCGGTACAGCGGCGGGGGTTCGTCGCGCTTCTCCCGGTTGCGGGCCACGAACCAGCTGAGGATCCCCACAGCCAGCCAGACCCGCCCGTCCCCCCGGAAGCCCTTGCGGAAGCCGAGCGAAGCCAGCCGGCGAAGCCACACGGTCACAGCCGGCGGATCTCGATCACGGCCCGGCGCTTCTTGCCCGACCGCTTCCCGAAGAGGTAGGCGCCGACGATGAGGACGGCCGCGATCACGGGGGCGACGGCCATGAGCCCGCCCCTGGCCTGCTCCCCGACCGGTTCGATGTCGTCGCGGATGGCCCGCAGCTTCGCCTCGATGTCGGCCCGGGAGATGCGGCCCGATCCGTTGCCCTTCACTTCTCCTTCTTCCCCGGGCCGAGGCCGGCCCAGCCGATCGCCGACAGCACGATAAGGATGGCGACGGTGATGAAGTACGGCAGCCAGCTGATGTTGTGCCGTTCGAAGAAGTCGGTCTCGGTCTGCATGGCCCGGAGCGCGCCCAGGGAGCAGAACACGCCGCCGATACCGAGGCACACGGCGCCGCCCAGCCCCAGGGCGGCGTTCTTGCCCAGGCCCTTCAGGGGTTCGAGCGTCTCCTGCTTGGCGTAGGCGATGACGAGGTCGACGAGTTCCCGGGCGTCGCCGGTCGGGTTCTTCGCCTTCGGTTTCGCGTCGTTCACCACGGCGACACTGTATTCCCCGCTCAAAGGTGCGGCTGCGGACCGGGGTAGGCGGCCAGCAGGGCGACCAGCCGGTCCTGGAGTAGCCGGCCGGCGGCGTCGGTCAGGCTGCCGTTGGCCAGGAAGGCGAACGACAGCTCCCGGCGGCCGTCGACGAAGCCGGCCAGGGCGCTCACCCCGTCGAGCGAACCCGTCTTGGCCCGCAGCTTGCCGTCGAGCGGAGTGTCGACCAGGCGCGGCGCCAGCGTCCCCGACCGGCCGGCCACGGCCAGGAGCGGCTCGAGCCGGGGCGCACCGCTCCGGTCGGGGAGGCGCAGGGCGGCGGCCAGCGCCGGGCACGGGACCTGGTTGGTGGTCAGGAGGCCGGAGCCGTCGCCGAGCCGGACGCCGGCGGTGGGGAGGCGGGCGGCGTTCAGGGCGTCGACCACCGCCTTCGTGCCGGCGGCCGTCGAGCCGTCGTGGGCCTTGACCACGCCGAGCTCCCGGGTGAGGAGCTCGGCGGCGGTGTTGTCGCTCTCCCGCAGCATGCCGGCCACGATGTCGGATAGCGGCGCCGACCGGACGGCGGCGATCGTGATCGGCTTCTCGGGGGCGTTCCCGGAGGTGGGCGGGCCGGCGACGGTGATCCCGAGCTCCCCGGCCAGCCGGGTGAGCTCACCGGCGGCGTGGGCGGCCGGATCGGCGGCGCGCTCCGCGATCGGCTGGTCGAACACGGTGAAACCGTCGTTGACGAGGAGCGCCCCGAGCGGGCCGACCTCGCCGTTGGAGAGGTACGACGGCTTCCAGCCGGGGACGGCGCGGGCCCGGTCGTAGCGGGAGTCGTCGCCGACGAGGCCGCCGTTGACCGTGCGAACCCCGGCGGCCAGGAGCCCGTCGGCCAGGGCGGCCAGCGGCGTGGCCTGGCGGAGCCGGTAGCGGGGCCGGTCCTTCAGCCACTGGGCGTACTCCGGCGTGGCCAGCGTCGGATCGCCCGAGCCGACGAGCCACAGCGTGCCGACGACGCCGTCCCGGGGCCGGGTCTCGGCCACGACCTTCGTCTCGAACCGGAAGTCGGGCCCGAGAGCGCTGAGGGCGGCGGTGGCGACGAGGATCTTCTGGGTCGAGGCCGGCGTGAGGGCCTCGTCGGGCCGGCGCAGGAGGACGGGCCGGCTGCCCTCGTAGACGGCCAGGCACGTGTGGGCGCCCGATCCGGCCAGGAGCTCGTCGACCGCCCGTCCGAGCTCGACGGTGCCCTGGGCCTCGGCCAGCAGCGCCGGGAGCCGGTCCGGGGTCCACAGCGGGCGGGTGGTCGTGGCCACCGCCGCGCCGCTCCGCGGTGAGCGCAGCGCCAGCCAGCCGCACAGCACCGCCACCACTGCCAGGGCGGCGGTCAGCCGGTGGCGGCGCCCGGGCGGCTTCACAGGGTCGATAGCCTACCGGCGTGCCCCCCGCCCTCACCGTCGTCCTGCCCGCCCACAACGAGGCCGGGATGCTGGAGGACGCCGTGGCCGAGGTGGTGAACGGGCTGCGGGAGCGGAGCCGGCCGTTCGAGATCGTCGTCGTCGAGAACGGGTCGACCGACGACACCGCCACCATCGCCAACCGGCTGGCCGGCGACTGGGTCGAGGTGCGGGCGCTGTCGCTGCCCGAGCCGGACTACGGGCGGGCGCTGCGGGCCGGGCTGCTGGCCGCCGTCGGCGACGTCGTCGTGAACTTCGACGTCGACTTCTGCGATCTCGGCTTCCTCGACCGGGCCGTGCCGATGGTGCAGGGGGCCGACGACCCGGCGGTCGTCGTCGGCTCGAAGCGGACGGCGGGGTCGGCCGACACCCGGGGCTGGCAGCGCCGCCTGGTGACCGGGGTCTTCTCCTCCTTGCTGCGCTTCGGGTTCGGGCTCACGGTGTCGGACACCCATGGCGTGAAAGCCATGCGCCGGGCGGCGGTGGCGCCGCTGGCCCAGCACTGCCGCAACGGAGCCGACCTCTTCGACACCGAACTGATCCTGCGGGCCGAACGGGCGGGGTACCGCATCGCCGAGGTCCCCGTCGACGTCGTCGAGAAGCGCCCGGCCCGCAGTTCGATCCGGGGCCGGATCCCCCGCACGGTCAAGGGGCTCGCCGCCCTGCGGGTCCAGCTGTGGCGGGAGCGCTTGCCGGGAGGGTCTCCGGCTGTGATGTGATGGGGCGACGATGCTGCGCCTCCACAACACGCTGACCCGCAGGGTCGAGCCGATCCGGCCGCTCCGGCCGGGCGCCGTGTCGATGTACTCCTGCGGCCCGACCGTCTACCGGCCCGTCCACATCGGCAACCTCCGGTCGTTCCTCCTCGGCGACCTGATCCGCCGGGCGCTCAACTGGACGGGCCTGTCGGTGCGGCAGGTCATGAACATCACCGACGTCGGCCACATGACCGACGAGATCTACGACCGGGGCGAGGACAAGATGCTGCTCGCCGCGGCCGACGAGGGGCTCACCCCGGTGGAGATCGCCGCCAAGTACGAGGCGGCCTTCCACCGCGACGCCGGCCGGCTCGGCATCGTCCCCGCCGAGGTGTACCCCCGGGCCTCCGACCACATCGGCCCGATGATCGATCTCATCGACCGGCTCCTGACGAGGGGCCACGCCTACGTCGACGGCGGCACCGTCTACTACGACGTGACCACGTTCCCCGGCTACGGGCGGCTGTCGCGCAACTCGCTCGACCAGCTGCGGGCCGGCCATCGGCTCGAGGCCGTCGACCACCACAAGCGCCATCCGGCCGACTTCATCCTCTGGAAGGCGGCCGGGCCCCGCCGGGTGGTGCGCTTCGACAGTCCCTGGGGTGAGGGCTATCCCGGCTGGCACATCGAATGCTCGGCCATGTCGATCGCCTATCTGGGGGAGCGCTTCGACGTCCACACCGGCGGCGTCGACCTGGCCTTCCCCCACCACGAGGACGAGATCGCCCAGAGCGAGGGCGCCCTCGGCCATCCGGTGGTGACCACGTGGGTCCACGGCGACCACCTCCTCTTCTCCGGCCAGAAGATGGCCAAGTCGTCGGGCAACGTCTGGACGCTCGACCGCCTCGAGGAGGAGGGCCACCACCCGCTCGACTTCCGCTACCTCTGCCTGACGAGCCGCTACCGCCGCCAGCTCCGGTTCTCGCCCGAGGCGCTGGCGGCGGCGGGGAAGGCCCGGGCCCGGCTGACCGCCCACCTGGCCGACTGTGGTCCGCCTCCGGCCGCCGGCGCGGAGTCGCCGGCGGCCAAGGAGTGGGACCTGCGGTTCCGCGCCGCCGTCCTCGACGACCTCGACGTCCCCCGGGCGCTGACCGCGGTGTGGGGTCTGGTCGGCGACGACGTGGTCGCCGCCGGCGAGCGGGCGGCACTGCTCTGCGACTGGGACCGGGTGCTCGGCCTCGGGCTCGCCGAGGCGGCAGGGGCGGCGGCGACGCCCGACGAGCTGCCGGCCGGCGCC
>JAICYE010000495.1 GCA_025934385.1 Acidimicrobiia bacterium
CTCGCGGCCTGTACCGCCCGCGCCCGCCGGCTCCGGCTCCCGCCGTTCGCCATCGGCAGGAGCGCAGGCGCCGCGCTGCTCGGCGCCGCCCTCGTCGCCGGCGGGCTCGCCGGCGCCCTGCCCCGGGCGGAGGCGGCGGTCAACGCCACGCCCGACGGTACGTGGACGACCAACGGCGACGTCAACAGCGTCTTCGCCGCCGGCGGGCGCATCTACCTCGGCGGCGACTTCGACCAGGTCGGGCCCGACACCGGCTCCGGCGTGGCCCTCGACGCCGCCACCGGCACCCGACCGGCGGTCTTCCCCCCGGTGAACGGGCCGGTCTTCGCCGCCGTCCCCGACGGATCGGGCGGCTGGTACATCGGCGGGTTGTTCACCAGGGTCGGCGACAAGTCCCGCCAGAATGCCGCCCGGATCCTGGCCGACGGCTCCGTCGGGGGCTGGAACCCCAACACCGACCAGACGGTCCGGGCCATCGCGCTGTCGAAGGCGCCGGGTGCCAACGTCGTCTGGATCGGCGGCGACTTCACCGTTCTCAACAAGGCCGGCACGCCGGTGGCCGCCCGGGGCCTGGCGGCCACCAACGCCGGGAGCGGCGCGGCGGTATGGGGGCTGTCCTCGTCGGGCGGCGGCCCGGTGGCGGCGCTGGCGCTCTCGGCCGACGGCTCCCGGCTGATCGCCGGCGGCTACTTCACGAGCTTCGGCGGCGCCTTCCGGTCGCACCTCGCCGCCGTCGACCCGGCCACCGGCGCCCTGCTGTCCGACTTCGCCTCCGGCGCCGACGACGCCGTCCGGGCCCTGGCCACCGCCCCCGACGGCCGCGTCTTCGCCGGGGGCGACTTCACCCGCATCGGCGGCGGCGGCTCGGCCCACCTGGCCGTCCTCACCGCCACCGGCGCCGGTGACCCCGGCTGGCAGGCCGGTGCCGACGGGCGGGTCGACGGGCTGGCGCTCTCTGCCGACGGCTCCCGGCTCTACGCCGCCGGCGCCTTCGGCCAGATCGGCGGCGCCGCCCGCGACCGGCTGGCGGCGCTGTCGACGGCCGGCGGCGGGGCGGTCGACCCCGCCTGGAATCCAGCGGGTAGCGGTGGCCTTCCCGGCGGCGACGTCCTGGCCGTGGCCCTCTCGCCCGACGGGACCCGTCTCTACGCCGGCGGCGGCGACGACAACGACAGCCCGTCGCTTCACGGCGCCCCCCGCCGCCTGCTGGTGGCCGTCGACGCCGGCACCGGCAGCATCGACCCGGGCTTCGACCCCCGCCCGGCGGCGGCCGTCGAGACCGTGGCCGCTTCGGCCGGCGCCGTCTTCGCCGGCGGCCAGTTCACCAGCGTGAACGGCGCGCCCCGCGCCAACCTCGCCGCCCTCGACGCCGCCACCGGAGTCCTCGACCCGGGCTTCGTGGCCGACACCGACGGGCCGGTGGACGCCGTGGTGTCGGACGGTGTCGCCCTCTTCGCCGGCGGCGTGTTCAACGCCGTCAACGGCGTGACCCGCCACCGCCTCGCCCGGGTCGACGCCGCCACCGGCGCCGTGGCCCCCGGCTGGCAGCCCTCGGCCAGCGCCGAGGTCATGAGCCTGACCCTGGCCGGGGCCCGGCTGTTCGTCGGCGGATCGTTCACCACCTTCGGCGGGCTGGCCCGCAACCGGCTGGCCAGCGTCGCCGCCGACACCGGCGCCGTCGAGCCCTGGGACCCCGACCTCGACTCCGGCGTCCACCGGATCCGCCTGTCACCCGACGGCGCGCTGGTCTACGTCGCCGGCGACTTCTCCCTCGTCGGGCCCGTCGCCCGACAGCGGCTCGCCGCCATCGACGCCAGCACCGGCCTGGCCACCCCCTGGTTCCCCCGGGTGACCGTGCCGCTCACCTCGGTGGCTCTCTCCGGCGACGGGACGCTGGCGTTCGTCGCCACCCGGGGCGACAACCGGAGCGGCAACCGGATCCAGGCCTGGAGCACGACCACCGGCGCCCTCGTCTGGGACCAGCCCGGAGACGGCGACTTCCAGGCCGTCGACGTCAGCGGCGCCCTCGTCTACACCGGCGGGCACTTCACCGAGGTCGGCGGCCAGACCCGGGGCCATCTCGCCGCCCTCGACCAGCGGACCGGAGCCCTTCAGGGCTGGGCGCCGACGATCAGCGGCGTCCACGGCGTCCTCGACCTCCAGGTCACCACCTCGGCGGTGCTCGTCGCCGGCCAGTTCCACAAGGTCAGCAGCGTCGTGGCCCAGGGCATCGCCCGCTTCGCTGGCTCACCGGGGTGCATCTCCGGCACCCCGGGTTGTGCCGGGGGCCCCCCCCCGCCCCCCCGCACCCGCCCCCCACCGCCCCCCACCACCCCCACGACCCCCCCCCGCACCTCGCCCCCCCCCACCCCGCC
>JAICYE010000454.1 GCA_025934385.1 Acidimicrobiia bacterium
ACCACCCGGTTGATCGCCCACTTCCTCACCCTCCGGGGGCTGTCGGTCGGCGCCTACATCAGTCCCCACCTGGAGCGCATCAACGAGCGGATGGCCTGGGGCGGCGAGGCGATCGCCGACGACGCCCTGGCCGAGGAGCTCCGCATCGTGGCCGTGGCCGAGGCGGCGCTGCTCGAGCAGCAGGGGGCGGGGGCCCGCCCGACGTGGTTCGAGATCATGACCGCGGCGGCGTATCACTGGTTCAGCGACCTCGGCGTGCAGGTGGCGGTGGCCGAGGTGGGCCTCGGGGGCCTCTGGGACGCCACCAATGCCGCCGACGCCGAGGTGGCGGTGGTGACCAACGTCAGCATCGACCACGTGGAGTACCTCGGCTCGACCCGGGAGACGATCGCCACCGAGAAGGCGGGGATCATCAAGCCCGGCGCCACGCTGGTGCTGGGCGAGCCCGACCCCGGGCTGCACGGCATCTTCCTGGAGCGCGATCCCGGCCGGGTGCTGCGGCCCGACGTCGACTTCGGCCTCCTGCGGAACGACCCGGCCTACGGGGGACGGGCCATCGACGTCCGCACGCCGCTGGCCGAGTACTCCGACCTCTACCTGCCGGTCCACGGCGCCCACCAGGCGGGCAACGCCGCCATCGCCCTGACGGCCGCCGAGACGTTCTTCGGAGAGCCGTTCCCCGCCGACCTCGTGGCCGAGGCGCTGGCGACCTTCCGGGCCCCGGGCCGCCTCGAGGTCGTCGGCCACGAGCCGCTGGTGATCCTCGACGGCGCCCATAACGCCGCTGGCGCCGAGGCGCTGGTGCAGTCGCTGGAGGAGGAGTTCCCACCCGGGCCCCGCACGCTCGTCGTCGGGTTCATGCGGGAGAAGGACGCCGCGGTCATGCTGGCCGCCCTCGGGGCCACCGAGGCCGACCGGGTCGTCACCTGCCCGCCGCCGAGCCCCCGGGCGATGCCGGCCGGCGCCGTGGCCGACGCCGCCTTCGACCTCGGGGTCGACCCTGACCGGGTGGAGTCGTTCGGCCGCGCCGAGGACGCCGTGGCCCGGGCGCTCGCCGTCACCCCGCCGGAGGGGCAGGTCGTGGTGGCCGGTTCCCTGTACCTCGTGGGGGCGGCCCGAGCGGCGCTGGCATAAGGTTGCCGGTCATGACGACTGCCGACCGCACGCTGGTGATCTGCAAGCCCGACGCCGTCGAGCGGCGCCTCGTCGGCGAGATCATCGCCCGGCTGGAGCGGAAGGGCCTCGGGATCGCGGCGATGCGCATGGAGACGATCACGAAGGAGATCGCCGGGCAGCACTACGGGGAGCACCAGGGCAAGCCGTTCTACGACGACCTCGTGGCCTTCATCACCCGCAGCCCGGCCGTGCTGATGGTCGTCGAGGGCCCCGAGGCCTTCTCCGTCGTCCGGACGCTGATGGGCGCCACGAACCCCCGCCAGGCGGCGCCGGGCACGATCCGCGGCGACCTGGCCATCGAGCTCACCGAGAACCTGGTCCACGGCTCGGATTCGCCGGAATCCGCCGCCCGGGAGATCGCCCTGTTCTTCGGACCCTGACGCTGGACTTCGACGCTGGGCGACCGGGGTCGCCACGCTTCGTCGGTGAGGTTGTCGCCCGAATGACAGCTGTGTAATCTCGGCCCTGTCATTCCATTTGACCTCGGGCGGAGGGCAGGCGGAGGGCAGGGCTTTGGACGGTCGCGGCACGGCCATCGATCTGGGAACCAGCACGACCACGGTGTTCGTCCCCGGGCGCGGCGTCATCCTCGAGGAGCCGTCGCTGGTCGCCCTGACGACCGACGACGGGCGCCCGGTGGCCGTGGGCGGCGAGGCCCGCCGCATGCTGGGACGGACGCCGGCGTCGATCGAGATCGTGCGGCCGATCCGTCAGGGTGTGGTCGCCGACGCCGATGTCTGCACCCGCATGCTCCGGTTCATGCTCCTCCAGGTGCAGCCCCGGCGGTGGTCCCGGCCCCGGATGCTGGTGGTGGTGCCGTCGGGCCTGTCGGCGGAGGAGCAGCGGGCGGCGCAGGCGGCGGCCGAGGAGGCCGGCGGGCGCCGGCCCGTCCAGCTCGTCGAGGCCCACATCGCCGCCGCCCTCGGCGTCGGCCTGCCGATCCACGAGGCCCGGGGCAACATGGTGGTGGTGGTCGGCGGCGGGCGGACGGAGGTCGCCGTCCTCTCGCTCGGTGGCGTGGTCGCCCGGAAGTCGCTCCGCCTCGGCGGGATGGACTTCGACGAGGCGATCGTCGACTGGGTCAAGAAGGAGCACGGCCTGGCGCTCGGCGAGCGGACGGCCGAGGAGCTCAAGACCGTCGTCGGTTCGGCCGCCCCGGTCCGGCCGGAGGCGGCCCGGGTGGCTCGGGGCGACCGCCCCGACGACGTCGACGCCGAGATCCGGGGGCGGGACCTCGTGACCGGCCTGCCGCGCACGATCATGACGTCGACGGCGGAGATCGGCGAGGCGCTCGAGGGGCCGGTGGCGGCGGTCGTCGACGCCGTCAAGGAGATCGTCGACGCCACGCCGCCGGAGCTCGCCGCCGATGTGATGGAGCACGGTGTGGCGCTGACCGGGGGCGGGGCGCTGCTCCGGGGCTTCGACCAGCGGCTGGCCGACGAGACCGGCCTGCCGATCATGATCAGCGGCAACCCACTCCACGCCGTGGCCCGGGGGGCGGCGCACTGCCTGGCGAATCTCGACGCCTGCCGCAAC
>JAICYE010000440.1 GCA_025934385.1 Acidimicrobiia bacterium
GACGCCCGGAAGGTCCTCCGGGTCCTCGACGCCCTGGAGGACCACGACGACGTCCAGAACGTCTACGCCAACTTCGACATCCCCGACGAGATCTTCCAGGCGGTCTCGGCCGAGTAGGCCGGTGTCATGAGACCGGCCAAGGGGTACGCCTCGCCGCAGTTCGCCTTCGGGGACTCGGAGTCGGTCACCGCCCCGGAGGAGGCCCGGGTGGCCGTGGTGCTCCTGGCCGCCGGGCGGGGCAGCCGCTTCGGGGCCGAGGCGCCGAAGACGCTGGCCCGCCTCGGCCGGCGGCCGCTGGTGACCCACGCCGTGGCCGCGGCCACGAAGAGCGGGCTGCGGCCGGTGGTGGTGGTCGTCGGCTGCCAGGCACCGGAGGTGGCCTCCGCCGCCGGGGCCCTGGCCGAGATCGTCGAGAACCCCGCCTGGGAGGAGGGCATGTCGACCAGCCTGCGGGCCGGGCTGGCCACCGTCATCGCCGATCAGACGGTCACGGCGGTGGCGGTGGCGCTGGCCGACCAGCCGAGGATCGGCGCCGACGCCTATCGCCGACTGGCCACCGCCCACCGGGAGGGGGCCCAGCTGGCGGTGGCAACGTACGACGGGAAGCGGGGGCACCCGGTCCTGATCGGGCGGGCCCACTTCGACGAGGCGATGCGGATGGCCGGCGACGAGGGGGCCCGGTCGCTGCTGGCCGCCCACGAAGTCGTCGAAGTCCCCTGCGACGGGACGGGCGACGCCTACGACGTCGACACCCCCGCCGACCTGGCCGCCCTGGAGGGCGGCCCACCCGCCTGACCGCCCCCGGCCCTCCCGGAACTGGCGTTCC
The DNA here is from genome assembly GCA_025934385.1 of Acidimicrobiia bacterium. Next base: position 827 of record JAICYE010000440.1, read on the forward strand.
TTTTCCGCTCTATCCCGGTAAACGAACGCCAGTTGGCGAGGGCCGCGGGGTGCGCGCCGCGGAAGGAGCCTGGGTCAGGCCGCCTGGGAGGGGTTGGCCTGGGAGATCTCCCAGACCTCGGTGACGGTCATCACCGGGATGAAGCTGTCGGTGCCGTCGAGCAGGATCCAGACGCTGGTCAGCCCGGGGCGGCCGGCGGAGATCAGCTGGGCGTCGACGATGCGGGTGCCGTCGTTGAGCACGAGGCCGACGTGGCGCCCCTCGAGGTGGCGCAGTGTGAGGTGGATCTGCTCAGCCATCCTGCACCCCTTCCGCCTGCCGTTTCATTCGGTCTTCACGCAAGGGTTTCGAGTTGTCCAGCGCCAAAACCTGCTGGTCAGACGGTCAAACAGCCGGTTGGACCGATCTGTTCCGATTCGCCGGGGCCGGCGGCGAAATCCCCGAGACCGTCACACCCCCGCAGTAGGCTCGAACCCATGTTCGTGCCGGTGGTGCTGGGGATCGACCCGGGGGTCTCGCGCTGCGGCTACGGGGCGGTGGCGGCCGAGGGCAGCGGGCTCGAGGCCCGGGCCTGCGGCGTCATCCGCACGCCGTCCGGCGACCCCCTGCCCGAGCGGCTCGCCGCCCTCCAGGTGGAGCTCGAGGGGCTCCTGGCCGAGCTGCGCCCGGCGGCGGTGGCGGTGGAGCGGGTGTTCTTCCAGACCAACGTCCGCACCGCCATGTCGGTCGGGCAGGCCAGCGGGCTGGCGCTGGCGGTGGCCGCCCGGGCCGGGATCCCCGTCTGCCAGTACACGCCGAACGAGGTGAAGCAGGCGGTGGCCGGGTACGGCGCCGCCGGCAAGGGCCAGGTCCAGGCCATGGTGGCCCGGCTGCTGCACCTGCCCGAGGTGCCGAAGCCGCCCGACGCCGCCGACGCCCTGGCCCTGGCCATCTGCCACCTCTCGGCCGGCCGGTTCCGGGCCGCGGCCGGCGTCGGCGGCGCCAGGAGAAATTTTGACGGCAGCAGTCCGCCGCCGGCGCCCGGCCTGGCCCGGGCCATCGCCGCCGCCACCGCAGCCACGACCGGCCCGGTGACGTCACTGCCGCGCTTTGGTGTACCTGTTACACCAAAGCGCGGCAGTGAAGCCGGGCGTGGCGGCGCCGGTCGATCCCCCAGGAAGGAGTCCACGTGATCGGATCCCTGCGGGGGACCGTGCTCGACCGGGCGATCGGAGGCGAGATCCTGCTCGAAGTCGGGGGAGTCGGGTACCGGGTGGCGGTGCCATCCGGGGCGGTGGCTGCCCTGGAACCGGGTGATCCGGCGTTCCTCTTCACGCATCTGGTGGTGCGGGAGGACGCCCTGAGCCTCTACGGCTTCCCCGACCGCGAGCAGCGCGACACGTTCGAGGCGCTGATGAGCGCCACCGGCGTCGGGCCCAAGCTGGCGCTGGCCATCCTCTCGGCCCACACGCCCGCCGCGCTCCGCCGGGCGGTCATCGAGAGTGACCTCGACACGCTCACCGTCGTGCCCGGTATCGGGAAGCGGACGGCGCAGCGCCTCATGATCGAGTTGGCGGCCAAGCTCGGCACGGAAGTGCCCGATCCGGTGGGGCCCGACGGCGGGCCGAGTGCCCGGATCGAGGTCCGGGCGGCCCTCGAGGGCCTGGGATACGGCGCCGAGGAGGTCCGCGACGTGCTCCGGTCGCTGCCGTCGGACGGGCCGGTCGAGGTCCTGCTCAAGGAGGCGCTCAAGTTCCTGGCCATCGATCGGGCGCCGAAGCCCGTCCTCAACGGAAACGGCCAGCGCCGTGCGTGAGGAGTTGCTCCGGGCCGGAGCGTCGCCGGCCGAGGAGGCCGAGGAGACCACGCTGCGGCCCCGGCGCCTGGCCGAGTTCGTGGGTCAGCCGTCGCTGCGGGAGCATCTGGAGATCGTCCTCGGCGCCGCCCGCCGGCGGGGCCAGGCGGC
>JAICYE010000306.1 GCA_025934385.1 Acidimicrobiia bacterium
CGACCCGACAGCGGCGGCGGCCTGAGCCCGCCACAGCCGGTTGCCGTTGGCGTCGTAGGCGTAGACGCCGCCGTCCTGGCCGCCGACGACCACGTCGTTGCTGCCGTCGTTGTTCACGTCGCCGATCGTCGGAGAACCCCAGGCGAACCAGGCGCCCGGCGCGGTGGCCTCCCACCGCAGGGCCGGCGTGGTGGCGGCCGTGGCGGCAGGGGCGCCGAGGTTCGCGAGGCCGGCCGAGGCCAGCAACGTGACCAGCACGGAGACGGAGGGACGGAACCGCATGGGGGAGGACTCCTCGATACCAGGGTACGTGCTACGCAGAGTGATCGGCTGTCGCCTCTGAGACTTAAAGGCGCCAAACGCCCGTTCCTGCTGGAAACCTCTGGATTTGTCCGGTGCCGCGCTAGGTTCTGACGCCGTGGAAGCCCCCACTGCTGCGACTCCGGCGCTGGCCGACGAGGTGCGGGCCGAGGCCGCCCGGGTGGCCGCCGACCCTCGGTTCCCGTCCGCCTACCTGGCCCGGGTCCGCACGGCGGCCGGGCGGCTGGCGGTCACGGAGGGCGACCGCGACGACGTCCGCAGCGCCGCCCTGCTGCTCGAGCAGCAGGCGGTGATCGACGTCGAGGCGCCGGTGGCCTCCCGCTCGCTACCCCAGCGGCTGGTGAAGCAGGTGGTGCGAAAGTTCATCGGGTGGTACGTGAGGTTTTTGGGCCACCAGGTCGGCGTCCTCGGCCAGGCCGCCGCCCGGCTCGGGCTGGTGGTGGCCGAGCGGCTCGACCGCATGGAGGCCGAGCAGGGGGCCGAGCGGGCGGCCCTGGCCGGCCGGATCGCCGCCCTCGAGGCCCGGGTCGCCGAGCTCGAAGCCCGCCCCGACCCGGTCGACCCCGACCCCGTCGACGCAGCCTCTTGACCGCCGTCCACCAGTTCCTTCCGGTGTTCGCCGCCGGCGACGCCATCGGCAACCACGTGCTGCGCATCCGCGCCACGCTGCGGGCGGCGGGCTACGAGAGCGAGATCTTCGCCGACGACATCCACCCGCCCGTCCGGAAGCACGCCCGGCACTTTCTCGACTTCCGGCCGCCGGCGGCCGGCGGCGGGCCGGTGCACCTGCTCTACCACCTCTCGACCGGCAGCCGGATGGCGGCCTGGCTGGCCGAGCAGCCCGTCCCCCTGGCCGTCGACTACCACAACATCACCCCGGCGGAGTACTTCGACCGCTGGCAGCCCCAGGCGGCCCAGATCGCCCGGTCGGCCCGGGCCGAGATGCGGAAGCTGGCGTCCTCGACCGCCTACGGGCTGGCCGACTCCAGCTACAACGCCGCCGAGCTGGCCGACGAGGGCTATCCCGACACCGCCGTCGTGCCGATCCTCCTCGACTGGTCCGAGTACGACGCCGCCCCCGACACGGCGACGATGACCCGGCTGCGGCGACGGGCCGAGGGGGCCGGCGCCCACTGGCTGTTCGTCGGCCGGGTGGCGGCCAACAAGTGCCAGCACGACGTCGTGGCCGCCTTCGCCGCCTATCGGGAGCTGTTCGACCCGAAGGCCCGGCTGTCGATCGTGGGCGGGCGGACGCTGCTGCTCTACGCCCGGGCCCTCGAGCGCCTGGCCTCCGACCTCGGCGTGGACGGGGCCGTCGACTTCACCGACAACCTGACGTTCCCGCAGCTGCTGGCCCACTATCGCTCGGCCGACGTGTTCGTCTCGCTCTCCGAGCACGAGGGGTTCTGCGTGCCGCTGGTCGAGGCCATGCACTTCGGCGTGCCGACGGTGGCCTTCGCCTCCACGGCGGTGCCCGAGACGGTGGGTGACGCCACGCTGCTCCTGGCCGACAAGGACCCGCTGACGGTGGCGGTGGCGGTGCAGCGGGTCCTCACCGACGACGGCGTCCGCAAGGGATTGATCGAGGCCGGGCACCGGAGGGTGGAACACTTCTCGCTCGTGAACAACCAACGACGGCTGCTGGAGGCGTTGGAGCCGAGGATCGCCGCTCATGGGTAAGGGCCGGATCGCCTTCGTCCCGCCCCGCTATGGCGACGACGTGGTGGGCGGGGCCGAGACCGTCCTCCGCCAGGCCGCCGAGCGTCTGGCCGTCCGGGGCTGGGAAGTGGAGATCCTCACCACCTGCGTGCGGGACCACTACACCTGGGCCAACGCCTACCCCGCCGGCACCAGCCGCGACGGCGACCTGACGATCCGGCGGTTCCCCGTCGTCCACGGCGACGACCCGGTGATGTGGGACGCCCTCGAGCGCCGCATCCGGGTCGGCGGCACGCTCACCGCCGACGAGCAGTTCACCTGGATGAACGGGCGCTTCCGGGTGCCGGGCCTGTTCCACCACCTCGTCGGCCAGGCTCACACCTACCGGGCCGTCGTGTTCTCGCCCTACCTCTTCTGGACGACGGTGGTCGGGGCCACCGTGGCGCCGGAGCGCACCGTCGTCATCCCCTGCCTCCACGACGAGAACTACGCCTACCAGGCGATCTTCCAGCCCCTGCTCGGCGGGTCGGCCCAGGTGTGGTTCATGTCGGAGCCGGAGCACCAGCTGGCCCACCGGATCGGGCCGGTGACGCCGGGCCACTTCGTGACGGGCGAAGGCGTGCTGATCCCGGAGTCCTACGACCCGGAGGGGTTCCGGACGCGGCACGGCATCACCCGGCCCTACGTCCTCTTCGCCGGGCGCCGGGAGGGCGGCAAGGGCTGGACGGACCTGCTTCGGGCCTTCTCCCGGGCCGTCGTCCGCCTCGGCGTCGACCTCGACCTCGTGAGCTTCGGGGTGGGGGAGATCGTGCTCCCCGCCGAGATCGCCCCCCGGGTCAAGGACCTCGGCTTCCTGCCCCAGGAGGAGGTGGGCGACGCCTACGCCGGCGCCGCCGCCTACATCCAGCCCAGCCTGTTCGAGAGTTTCTCCCGCACGATCATGGAGTCGTGGCTGGCCGGCGCGCCGGTGATCGCCAACAGCGCCTGCGAGGTCGTCCGCTGGCACTGTGAACGGTCGGGCGGCGGCCTGCTCTACGCCGACGATTTCGAGCTGGCGGAATACCTGGCCCTGGTGGCCGGCGGCCCGGAGCGCCTCCGCCACCTCGGGGCGGCGGGGCGCGACTACGTGCTGGCCAACTACACGTGGGACGCCGCCCTCGACCGCATGGAGGCGGCGCTGGAGGAGCTGCCGTGAGCCGGGTCGTGGTCTACGGCGAGTACCCGCCATTCCCGACGCCGGGGGCGGCGGCGACGCTCGAGACCGTCCGCAATCTGCTGGCCGGCGACGTCGACATCGAGGTCGTGTCGCCGCAGCCGTCGGCCGCCCACCACCACGCCGACGTCGGCAACCCGCGGGGGGCGGCCAAGCTGGCCCGCGTCGTCGGCGGCGCCGAGCTCGTGGCCCGGTTCGACCCGGGGATCCTCGGCGAGGCCGGCGGTGCCGGCCCGGCGGCGGCCCGGGCGGCGGTCGGGCTGGCGGTGCGCCGGGCCCGCTCGGCCACGATCCATCTGTCGCCGCTGACGGCGCCGCCGGCGGCCCGGTGGGTCCGCTCGATCCTCGGCCCGGCCGACCGGATCGTGGCCGCCAGCCGGGAAGACGCCGACCGGCTGCGGGCCGCCGGCCTCGACGCCGGCCGGGTTTCGGTGAGCGAGGATGCGTGGTGGTCGGCCGAGGCCGCCGAGGCCCGGTCCGGAGCAGCCGGGTCGGCCGGCGGGCGGGGAGCCGGCCCGGGAGAGGCGGCCGTCGGGCCGGCGCCCTGGAACCTTCCCCAAGGCGCCTCTCGGGAGGACATCGAGGCGGAGGGCCGCCGGCGGGCGGCGTCCCACCGGGAAACCGAGGCGGCGAACCCGATCGCCGCCTCGTGGCCGCTCCACATGCTCGCCCCGCTGGCGCCGGCTCCGACCGGTTCCTCGAAGCCGCTGTTCCGGCTCGTCAAGCGCTACGTACACCGGTTGGTGGCCTGGGAGGTCGTACCCGTCGTCGAGCAGGTCAA
>JAICYE010000164.1 GCA_025934385.1 Acidimicrobiia bacterium
GGCCAACCTGCTCCGGTACGGCATCTATCGAGATGTGCAGCGGTTAGCGCGAACCTATCGGGTTAACCGCTCCACATCTCCGGGGCGGCTACCGATCAGCGCTGAAATGCCGGCTCCTGCGCTATGACAAACAGGGAGCGATGTGCAACTCGCGCGAGCACTAGGAATCACTCGGTATTCGCGGGATACAGATCGAGCGCCCGGGAGTCCAGCCGTGCGGCGACAACGGCGCGCCGTGGAAGTCGGGTTGGCCGTCAGGGGCGCGCGGCTCGAAAGAACCTCGGATCGTGACGGAGACGGTGAAGTGCCGACGGCGCCCGGCGAAGTCCTCGCCTCCGAGCGGGGGTAGGGCTTCTACCGGATCTTCTACCGAAACTTCTACCGGACGGGTAGAAACGGGCAGTTATCCACAGGGACACGCTAACACGGCCGAGCATCAAATATGCAGGTCAAAGGCACTTTCTACGGACTCGGCAGTATGTGGCAGAACCCCTCGAATCGAAGTTCAAGTCCCCCCTCGCCCACCACCGAGTCCCGCAATGAATCGACGCCGCCCGGGGTAGCAGTGCGACAGGGCAACAGCCGGCGATCGAGCCGCGGGGGTATGGCATGGCACTGCATGACATGGCAAAGGGCCTCGGGGAGGCCGAGGCGCTCGATCGGGTCGCCGGGCCGTTGGTCCGCGCCGCCAAGAAGCTCATCCCGCCCGGTCCCGTCAAGGACGTGCTGAGCGGGACGCCTATGGGCCATCCGCTGCACCCAGCCCTGACGGACGTCCCGATCGGCTCCTTCGCCGCCGCCACCGTCCTCGACCTGGTCGGGGGGCGCCGGTCGCAGGACGCCGTGCGGGCGCTTCTCGCCGTCGGCATCGTCGCCACGCTGCCGACGGCCACCGCCGGATTGGCCGACTGGTCCGAGACCTACGGGCCGGAACAGCGCATCGGTCTGGTCCACGCCCTGTCCAACGTGGCCGCGCTGTCGCTCTTCGCCGGCTCGCTGGCCTTCCGGCGGAGCGGCCGGACGGGCGTCGGCCGGGCGCTGAGCCTCGCCGGCATGACGACGCTGTCGGTGGGCGGCTATCTCGGCGGCCACCTCACCTACTCCCGCGGCGTCGGCGTGAACAACGCCTTCTACCAGCCCGAGCTGGAGGACTGGACGGCGGTGGCCGACGCCGGGGATCTCCAGGCCGGCAGCCCCACCAAGATCGAGGCGGACGGCGCCACGATCCTGCTGTACCGGGCCTCCGACCGGATCTACGCCATCGGGAGCCGCTGCAGCCACGCCGGCGGGCCGCTGCAGGAGGGCAAGATCGACGACGGCGCCCTGTGCGTCCAGTGCCCCTGGCACGGCAGCGTGTTCCGGCTCGAGGACGGCACGGTCGTCCACGGCCCGGCCAGCGTCCCCCAGGCCGCCTACGAGGTCCGGGTGCGGGACGGCCGCATCGAGGTGCGCCAGCGGCGGTGACGCCGCGCCGGCCGCTCCTCAGGAGATGTTCAGCGACGCGGGGTTGTGGGTGTCGGGGTGGTACTGGCAGTAGTAGGGGTAGTTCCCGGCCTTCGTCACCTTCAGGGTCACGCTGCTCTGCGGCGGTACATCGACCGAGAACGAGTGGTCCTTGGCGGTGACGCTGTGGACGCCGTTCTGGTCTTTGTTCGTGATCGTGATGGCCTGCCCGACCTTGGCGTCGACTTGGGCCGGGCTGAAGGTGTAGTTGACGCCCTCGTTGGCAATGGTGATGGTGGGGTTCGCCTGGTCGACGTTGGACGCCGGAGTGGCGCGGGCTTCATCGTGGGAAACGATCCCGATGGCCGTGAACGATAGGGCGACGATGGCGGCGAGCGTGATGGCGAGCTTCGTTCTATCGAGCATGAGTGCTGACGATAGACGCGTCGCCCTTTCCTGACAATCCCCGGTCCGTGACTTGAAATGAGAATCACTCGCAGATTAGCCTCGTCCTCACCCCTCATGGACAGGTGCAACGCATGCGAGTTCGGCGCTGGTCGGGTTGTCTGCTGCTGATTGCCCTGATCGGCGCGGCCGGCCCGGCGGCCGGCGCGACGCCGACGAGGGTCAAAGTCGTGGCCGCCGAGGACATGTGGGGGAGCATCGCCCGGCAACTGGGCGGCGACCACGCCGACGTGACCAGCCTCATCGCCGACCCTGACACCGATCCGCACGACTACGAGGCGACACCGCGGGACGGGGCGGCGCTGGCCACGGCCCAGGTCGCCATCCTGAACGGGATCGGTTACGACGGATGGGCCCACAAGCTCCTGGCCGCCAACCCCTCCTCGAGCCGCAAGGTCGTCACCGTCGGTGACGTCGTCGCCGTCAAGGAGGGCGGCAACCCCCACCAGTGGTACTCCCCGAAGAGTGTGAGCGCCGTCATCGACGCCATGACCAACGCCCTGCAGCAGGCCGATCCGGCCGACGCCGGCTACTTCGACAGGCAGCGGCAGACGTACCGGGCCGAGGCGCTCGAGCGGTACGACGACCTCCGGGCCCGGATCAGGACGCAGTACGGCGGAACGCCGGTCGGAGCGTCCGAGAGCGTCTTCGCCCCGCTGGCGGCGGACCTCGGGCTCAGGCTGATCACCCCTGAGTCGTTCCTCGACGCCATCTCCGAAGGCAACGATCCGACCGTCCGGGACAAGGCCACCGTCGACCGGCAGATCGCCGGCCGGCAGATCAAGGTCTTCGTCTACAACGCCCAGAACTCGACCCCCGACGTGGCCGCCCTCGTCGACAAGGCGAAGGCGGCCGGGATCCCGGTCACCTCGGTCACCGAGACGCTCACACCCCGGGGCGCGCCCTTCCAGGACTGGCAGGCCAACCAGCTCCAGCGCCTGGCCGACGCCCTGGCCGGGTCCACCGGACCGGGGGGTTCCGCTGCCGCCGGCGCCCAGGCGCCGGCGGCGCCGAGCGCCGGACTGCCTCACAGCGGGCCGCCGGTCCGCTGGCCGGTTCTCCTGGCCGCCGCCGCGCTCGTCCTCGGCGGGCTCGTGGCCTTCTCCGTGGTCCCCCGCCGGCGCCGGCTCGGGGGCGCATGATCCCCGCCGATTCCGCCGGCAACGAACAGATCGACGCCCTCGGCCCGGCCACCGGGGAACGGTCCCAGGCGGCGGCGCCGACGGTGGTGGCGGCCGGGCTCTCGGCCCGGATCGCCGGGCGCCTCCTCTTCGGCGGGCTCGACGTCACCATGGAGGCCGGCCAGCTCGTGGCGGTCCTCGGGCCCAACGGCGCGGGGAAGTCGACGTTCCTGCGGATGCTGCTCGGCCTGCACCCCCTGGCCGGGGGGTCGCTCGAGGTCCTCGGCGACCGGCCCGGGCAGCGCAACCAGGAGATCGGCTACCTGCCGCAGCGGCGCAGCTTCGACGCCTCCGTCCGCATCCGGGGCGTCGACCTGGTCCGCCTGGGGATCGACGGGCACCGCTGGGGGACGCCGGTGCCCGTCCTCCGGCGGCTGCTGGCCCGTGGCCGCGACGACCTCGAGCGGCGGCGGCTCGACGAGGTGATCGACCGGGTCGGCGCCGCCGGTTACGCCGGCCGGCCGATCGGCGAGGTCTCCGGCGGCGAGCAGCAGCGGCTGCTCATCGCCCAGGCGCTGGTGCGCCGCCCCCGGCTGCTGCTCCTCGACGAGCCCCTGGACAGCCTCGACCTGCCGAACCAGCAAGGCGTGGCCGCCCTCCTGCAGCGGATCAGCGCCGACGGCGTCACGGTGGTGATCGTCGCCCATGACGTGAACCCGATCCTCGGCTACCTCGACCAGGTCGTCTACATCGTCGGCGGCGAGGCCCTGGCCGGGCGGCCGGGGGCCGTGATCACCACCGGGACGCTGAGCCGGCTCTACGGCACGCCGGTCGAGGTGATCCGCACCCCGAGCGGCCGGCTGGTCGTGATCGGCCAGCCGGAGGCGGCCTCCTTCCATGCCGACCATTGACGGCTGGCCGCGGCTGGTGGCCGCCGCCCCCCGGCTGACGTGGGACCTCCACCACGACCTCCACGAGCTGCTCCGGTACCCGTTCATGCGCAACGCCTTCGTCGCCGGGGCCGTCGCCGCGCTCATGTGCGGGGCGATCGGCTGGTTCGCCGTGCTCCGGGGGGAGACGTACGCCGCCCACACCCTGGCCACGGCCGCCTTTCCCGGCGCCTCGGGAGCCGTCTACCTGGGACTGGCGCCGCTCGTCGGCTACTTCGCCTTCGCGGTGGCCGGGGCCGGGCTCATCGCCTGGCTCAGCCCTCCGGGCAGCGGCCACCGTGAACGCCATTCCGCCACCGTCGGCGCCGTGCAGGCGATGGCCCTGGCCCTCGGGTTCTGGTTCGTCAGCCTCTACCGGGGCTTCCTCTCCAGCCTGAGTGGGTTCCTCTTCGGGTCGTTCCTCGGTGTGACCCACGACGACGTGATGGTCCTGACGGCCACGGCCGCCGTGGCCCTCGGTCTCCTGGCCGTTCTCGGCCGGCCGCTGTTCTTCGCCTCGGTCGATCCCCGGGTGGCGGAAGCGTCGGGCGTGCCGGTCCGGGCCGTGTCGCTGCTCTACCTCGTGCTGCTCGGCTGTGCGGTGGCCGAGGCCAGCCAGTTCACCGGCGTCCTGCTCGTCCTCGCCCTCCTGGTGGTCCCCGCCGCCACCGCCTCGGCGCTCACCGCCCGTCCCGCCGCCGGCGTCGTCCTCTCGGTCGCCGTCGCGCTGGCCACCGCGTGGGGGGGCCTGGCGGCCGCCTACTTCACCAACCGGCCGGTGGGCTTCTGGGTCACCTCGGTCGGATTCACCGGCTACGTGCTGGCCCGGGGGACGGCCGCCGTCCGGGGACGCTGGGGCGGGCGGGTGATGGTCGCATGACGGCGCTGCCCTGGGCGTGGGCCGGGCCGCTGTCCCAGGACTTCTTCCGGCAGGCGTTCGCCGCCGGAACGGCCGCCGCCATCGCCGCCGGCCTCGTCGGCTCGTTCCTGCTGCTGCGGAACCAGGTCTTCGCCGGCGACGCCCTCAGCCACGTCGCCTTCACCGGCGGCCTCGCCGCCCTCGCCCTCGGCTTCGCCGCCCGCACCGGCGTCTTCACGGCCACGGTGGCGGTGGCCATCCTCCTCGCCGTCCTCGGCGGCCGGGCCCGGCTCAACGACGTCGTCACCGGCGTCGTGTTCACCTGGCTGCTCGGGCTCGGCGTCCTCTTCCTGTCGGTCTTCACGGCGTCGAAGGCCACAGGGAACGCCGCCGGCGCGGTGCGCGTCCTCTTCGGCTCGATCTTCGGCATCGACGCCGCCACCGCCGGCCAGACGGCCTGGATCGCCGCCGCCGTGGTCGCCGCCATGCTGGTCATCAGCCGCCCCCTGCTCTTCGCCTCGATCGACCCCCGGGTGGCCGAAGCCCGCGGGGTGCCGGTCCGGGTCCTCAACGTGGTGTTCCTGGTCGCCGCCGGCGTCATGGTCGCCCAGCTGGTCCAGGTGGTCGGCGCCCTGCTGCTCCTCGGGCTGATCACCACCCCGGCGGCCAGCGCCCACCGGCTGACCGGGCGACCGTGGCGGGCCATGGCGGGGTCGGTCGTCATCGCCGTCGCCACCGTGTGGGTCGGGCTGTGGGTCAGTTATGTCCGGCCGAGCCTGCCGCCCAGCTTCAGCATCATCGCTACCGGCTTCGTGGGCTGGCTGGCGGTCGAAGTGGCCGCCCGGTGGTCCTTGTCCCCGGGAGCCGGGGACGGGTCTACGGTGGCGACCGGCCGGCCACCGGGAGAGGAGCGACC
>JAICYE010000448.1 GCA_025934385.1 Acidimicrobiia bacterium
GGCCGCATCACGGTCTCGAAGTGCTGCCGCGCTTCGATGAAGCGGGCCCGGGCAGCCGAGCCGTCGGGCAGGGCCGCCGGCGCCACCGTGGCCCGCCACCACCGCTCGATCTCGGCCCGGCGGGCGGCCAGCACCCCCGGCAGCCGCATCGCCGCCACCGGCATCTTGCCCGCCACCACCGGATAGCGCCGCAGCGTCGGGTGGCTGATCGCGCCGTTGGCCACCGCCCCGAGGAGCTGCTCCTCGATGGCGTCGGCCGACGTTCCCGGCATGAGGTCGCCCATGGCCCGCATCTGGTCGACATTGGCGCTGAAGCGGCCGAAGAAAATGGCCGAGTACCGGTCGTCGACCCGGTCGGCCACCCGGGCGGCCGAGCGCGGCAGGCAGCCGATGTCACAGAAGGCACCCCGCATGGCCCGCTCCAGCGGCTCGTTCCACAGCGTCCAGCCGAGCGGCGTCGGCACGCCGGGCAGCGCCTCGGCGGTGTTGACGGTGGTCCAGCGGGTGTCGGGCCCGCTCTCCTGGTGGAGGGGATCCGTCGTGGGGTAACGGCTAGGCAGCACCTTCCCGGCCGAGGTAGGCGGCCCGCACCTCCTCGCTGGTGCGGACCTGCTCCGGCGTCCCGTTCATGAGCGGCTTGCCGAAGTCGAGGACGTGGATCCACTGGCAGATCGTGAGCACCAGGCTCATGTCGTGCTCGACCATGAGGATGCCGAGGTCGCGGCTCTCGACGAGCCGGACGAGCAGCTGGGCGAAGGCGGCGCTCTCGGCGGCGTCGAGGCCCGACGACGGCTCGTCGAGCAGGAGCAGGTTCGGCCCCCGGGCCAGCGCCCGGGCCAGCTCCACGAGGCGGCCCTGCCCGGCCGAGATCTCCGACGCCAGCCGGTCGGAGATCGGCCCGAGGCCGGTCTCCTCGATCAGCTCGGAGGCTGTGGCCCTGACCTCCTGGCGGACCTTCCTGCGGCCGCCGACGATCCCGAGCTGGGTCAGCGGGTCGTCGCCGACGTGGACGGCCTCGGCGGCCAGCTCCACGTTCTCCCGCACGGTCAGCGACCCGAACAGCTCCATCCTCTGGAAGGTGCGCCCGAGGCCGAGGCGGGCCCGGCGGGCCGGGCTCTCGTGGGTGATGTCCTTCCCGTCGAGCGTGACCGTGCCCTCGTCGGCCTTCTGGAAGCCGCAGCAGACGTTGAACATGGTCGTCTTGCCGGCGCCGTTGGGCCCGATGAGCCCGGTGATGCGGCCCCGGGGCGCCTCCACCGTCACGGCGCCGAGGGCGACGAGACCGCCGAAGCGGACGACGACGTTCTCGGCCAGCAGGCCGTTCATGCCGCCGGCTTCCAGCCGGGGGCACAGACGAACGATTCGGCCGCGTCATGAGCCACGAACTTCCCCCCTGTCAGCCGCACCGGCACCACGCACTGGTTGGTGGCGAAGTGTTCCCCATGGATGAAACCGACGCCAGGCAGCAGCCCGCCCAGCGTCTCGTCGTGGAGGGCGTAGAGGCCCTGGAGGATCTGGGCGGTGGTCGGCGGCTCGCCGATGAACGGCCCGATCTTCTCCTCCAGCAGCTTGCCGGTCACGAACACGCCGCCGCCGAGGTCGCCGCGGTAGGCCCGGGGCTGGTAGCGGTCCATGGCGTCCCGGTAGAACTGCATCTTCGGCGACGAGTCCCACGGCGGGGTGCGGGACGTGAGCAGCAGGCCCTCGAGATCCTTTCCGCCGGCGAAGATGAGGTCCTGGTTGAGGTTGTAGGTCCCGGCGAAGATCGGGTTGTAGCCCTGCCGGTGGGCCGACTGCGCCAGCCGGGCGACGCTGGCCGAGTCGACCAGCGAGAGGATCACCTCGGCCCCGGCCCGCTGGGCCTGGAGCATCTCGGCCGTGTAGTCGGGCTGGGCCAGCGACACCTGGGCCTCGTAGACCTCCTCGAGCCCGTTCCAGGGCAGCAGCTTCTTGAAGCTGTTCATCTGCACCGAGCAGGTCGTGGCCTCCCGGCAGTAGACGATGCCGAGCTTCTTCTTTTGGGTCTGCGTGGCCACGGTGAGCAGGAAGCCCCAGGCCTGGCCCTTGTCGGGCCCGAGAAGCGGGTGGAACACCATCGCCGAGTGGTCGCCGGCGGCGTCGCCGCCGATGCTGCCGATGTCGGGGATCTGCTTGTCCTCCAGGTACCTGGTGACAGCCGAGAGCGTGAAGGAATAGTCGTTCAGGAAAGCGATCACATGGTCCTGCTCCACCATCTGGCGGACGATGGCCAGCGTGCGGGCCGGGTCGGCGTTGTCGTCGCCGAGGATCACCCGGACGGGGTGGCCGTTGATCCCGCCCTTGGCGTTGATGTAGGCCGACCACGCCCGCAGCGCCGGGGGCGCCGGCCCCGACACGGCGCCGAGGACGCCGGACTCGGCGCCGAAGGAACCGAGCAGGATCTCGGACTTCGGCCCACCGGCGCCGGGCGCCGGTGCCGACGGTCCGCCGGGCGCGCCGGGCGCGCCGGGGACGACCCCGCCCGGCCGGTTCGGGTTCCCGGCCGCCGTGCGGCCGCTGCCGGCGGCGGAACCGCCGGACGTTCCGGCCGCGGCGGTTCCCGTCGTCGCCGCCAGGCCGGCCGATCCCGCCGTCCGGCTGGCACTGCCGACACCGGAGCCGCCGGCGGTGCCGGCCACCGGGCCACCGGACGAGGACGCCGAACCTGCGCCGTTCCCGCCGTCGGTGGCGCCTGCGCCGGTCGAGGCGCCCGA
>JAICYE010000145.1 GCA_025934385.1 Acidimicrobiia bacterium
GCGGCCGCCGCGGTGGTGGCCGTCGGGGCACCCAGACCCGACGGCGCGGCGGCCGGCCCCGAGGCGAGGGCGCGGGTGAATCCGGCCACCGAAGCCACGGTGGCGAGAACGGCAACCCCACGGAACCACGCTCGACGCACGGATACTCCTCGAGGACGTACCTCAACGACCGGCCGGCGCGATGGGGACAAGTCGGCCGGACAGGCGCCCGTCCCGGCACGATCACCGCTGGTTCAGGCGCGTTCTTTGTGAGGATTCGCCCCGAAACGTCCCATTCCTGCTCGATGTGGGGATTTCGAAACTCAGGAGACGGCGCCGGTCGCCTTGGCGACGTCGAGACGGCCCTTGCAGGTCGGGCTGTCGGACCCGCAGGACACCTTCTTGTCGGCGGTGTCCAGCAGCCGCTGCACGGCGGCCTGGGGCGAGAGCCCCTGGGCCAGCAGCAGGGCCACGGCCCCGGTCACGTGGGGGGCGGCCATCGACGTGCCGGCCAGCCAGCCGTACTGGTTCTGCTTGTCCTTCTCCCAGTACGTCGACCAGATCTTGTGGGTGTCCTCCCCGTCGGACGCGCCACCGGGGGCCACGATGGCCCACTTGGCGTTGCCGGTCGGGCTGGAGTAGTCGGTGACGAGGTCGTCGGGGCCGGTGGCGCCGACGACGAGGGCGTCGAGGTCGCCGTAGTCCTGGCTGCCGACCCCGGCGCCGAACATGTCGGAGTTCCCCGAGGCGATAACCGGGACGGCGCCGTGCTGCCAGGCGTACTCGACACCCTCCGACAGCTTGGTGCCGAAGGCCGCCGTCCGCACGAACAGCAGGTCGCCCAGGCTCAGGTTGACGACCTTGGCGCCGTGGTCGACGACCCAGTGGATGCCGGCGTTGGCGTCCTCGATGGCGATGCCACCGCCGGAGTCGGCCACCTTGGCCACCACCAGGTCGACGTCGGGGGCCACGCCGGCCACCCCGAGACCGTTGTCCTTGGTGGCGGCGATGATGCCGGCGACGTGGGTACCGTGGCCGACGTCGTCCTGCCCGGAGCCGCTGCAGTTCTTGGGGTCGCCCTTCGACTTGAGGCAGCTGGTGTCGGCGACGACCTTGCCGGCCAGGTCCTCGTGCTCGAGGTCGACCCCGGCGTCGACGATGCCGACCCGCACGTGGGCGCCGGTGGTGCGGGCCCAGGCCGCCGGGGCGCCGATCTTCTCGAGGTTCCACTGTTTGGCGAAGCCCGGATCGTTGGAGGCCCCGGCCGGGGGCAGGGCGAGCCCACCGACGAGCCCGATGGCGGCGACCGAGGCGAGAAGCGTCTTTCGCACCATCGGCGAAGAATACCGGCGTCGGGGTCGGCGGATACAGGGCGAATCGGCCCGCTATCACCATCCTCACAGCTGGGAACAATCCGTCGCCTCGGCGGGTTGCAACCAACGCTATAGTTGTACCTGCAAGTATTCGAGGAGCGTGCCGTCATGCCTGCCGTCACCGCCGACACCCTGACCCTGCCCCGCCTCCCCGAGCCGGCGGCCGGCGCCGCCGAGCGCCCGGTGGCCGGCGTCACCGCCGCGCCGTCGGGGTTCGAGGGCGAGGGCTTCCCCGTCCGGCGGGCCTTCGCCGGCGTGCCGCTCGAGGCGCTCGACCCGTTCATCCACCTCGACCAGATGGGCGCGGTCGACTACGCCCCCGGCGAGCCGAAGGGGACCGACTGGCACCCCCATCGGGGCTTCGAGACCGTGACCTACATGCTCGACGGGACTTTCCAGCACCAGGACTCCAACGGCGGCGGCGGCGTCATCACCGACGGCGCCACCCAGTGGATGACGGCCGGCGGCGGGATCCTCCACATCGAAACCCCGCCGGAGGAGCTCGTCGTCAGCGGCGGCCTGTTCCACGGGCTGCAGCTGTGGGTGAACCTCCCGTCCGCCGACAAGATGACCGCGCCCCGCTACCAGAGCCTCGAGGGAGAGCAGGCGACGCTGCTGACCTCGGACGACGGCGGCGCACTGGTCCGGATCATCGCCGGCGACGTCGCCGGACATGCCGGCCCGGGCACTACCCATACGCCGATCACGTTCCTCCACGCCACCGTGGCGCCCGGCGCCAGGCTGCACCTGCCCTGGCGGCCCGACTTCAACGCCCTGGCCTACGTGCTGTCGGGCTCGGGGCGGGCCGGGTCGGAGGGCCGGCCGGTGGGTGAGGGCGACCTCGTCGTCTTCGGGCCCGGGGACCACGTGATCCTGCGGGGTGAGTCGACGCTCGACGTCGTCCTGCTCGGCGGGCAGCCGATCCGGGAGCCGATCGCCTGGTACGGGCCGTTCGTCATGAATACCCGGGCCGAGGTGATCCAGGCGGTCGAGGACTACCAGTCCGGGCGGCTCGGTGTCGTCCCGGCCGGGGCGCTCATGCCGCACCACGGGTGATCGTCTAGCGTCGACCTCCGTTCGCTACCCCCGAGCGAAGGAGGAGGCCATGGAGGTCGATCGCTACGAGCACGGAGTCCCGTCCTGGGTGGACCTCGGCACCCCCGACATCGGCAAGGCCATCGAGTTCTACTCCGGCCTCTTCGGCTGGCAGATCGAGCAGGGGCCCCCGGAGGCCGGCGGCTACTCCATGGCCCTGTACAAGGGGAAGCCGGCCGCCGGGATCGGCCCCCAGATGAACCCCGGCCCGCCGTACTGGACCACCTACGTCACCGTGGACTCGGCCGACCAGGCGCTAGCCCGGGCCAGGGACGCCGGCGGCAAGGTGATCGTGGACGCAATGGACGTCATGGACGTCGGCCGGATGGGGGTCCTCATCGACCCCGTAGGGGCCGTGATCTCGGTGTGGGAGCCCCGGGCCCACATCGGCGCCGGCATCGTCAACGAGCCCAACACCTACGGCTGGAGCGAGCTCGTCACCACCGACACCGAAGCGTCGAAGCCGTTCTACAGCGCCGTGTTCGGCTGGGGCTCGGAGACCCACGGCGAGGGCGGGCCGATGGCCTACACCGAGTGGAAGGTCGGCGGCCGGTCGGTCGCCGGGATGATGAAGAAGCCGCCGATGATGCCGGCCGAGGTGCCGCCGCACTGGGGCGTGTACTTCACCGTCGACGGCACCGAGGCGGCCATGGACAAGGTGAAGGAACTCGGCGGCCAGGTCCTCATGGGCCCCATGGACGTCGAGCCGGGCAAGATCGCCGTCGTCCAGGACCCCCAGGGGGCCGTGTTCAACATCATCACGCTGGCGCCCCAGCGGGCCGGGGGCTGAGGGGTCCGCCGCCCGCCGCTCCCGGTGAGCGATGCTGTGGGGCGTGAACCGGAGATTCCGCCAGATCGCGGGGGCCGTCACCCTGGCCGTGACGGCCTCCGTTTGTTTCGGGGTCACGGCCGGCGCCCAGACCACCGGCGACGACCAGACCTGGGTCGGCCAGATCGAGCGGCACGCCCGCCACTACGACTACATCGGCCGGTCCTGTCCCATGGAGGAGACCGAGCCCTGCCCCGACTACACCGTCCGCTACCAGATCGTGCCGTCCTCGACCCAGGCTGCCCGCGCCCTCCCCAGGGTGGCCGGCCACCGGGCCAGGCTGATCGGCCACCGGGAACTCGTCCGGGAGCCCGGCCACAACGGCACGCTGGTGGTGAGCGAGGTGGACTCCGAGCGGGCGCCGCGCGACCCGCTCAACCCGAACCGGTGACGGCGCCGGCGTAATTCCCCGGCGGAGGGCGGCGCCCGTCCGACACACTGGTCCGATGGGCAGGGTCAGGGTGCTCGAGGCCGACGGCCTGGTGAAGCGCTACCGCCGCACGACGGCGGTGGCCGGCGTGTCGCTGGCGATCGGCGCCGGCGAGCGGGTGGCGCTGCTCGGCGCCAACGGCGCCGGGAAGACGACGACGCTGCTCATGCTGCTCGGCGCCATCACCCCCGATGCCGGCTCGGTGACCGTGCTCGGGTACGCGCTGCCGGGCGGGCGGAGCCGGGCCATGGAACGGGTCGGCTTCGCCGCCGGCTACCTGCCGCTGCCCGACCAGCTCCGGGTCCGGGAGGTGCTGGCCTACTTCGCCAACCTCCACGGCCTGGCCCACCCCGGGCCGGCCATCGACGCCGGCCTCGAACGCTTCCGCATCGCCCACCTCGCCGACGCCATGGCCGGGCAGCTGTCGTCCGGTCAGCGGACGCTGGTCGGCATCATCAAGGCCACGCTCCACCGGCCCCGGCTGCTGGTGCTCGACGAGCCGACGGCGTCCCTCGACCCCCACGTGGCCCACCAGGTGCGGGTCGGCCTCGAGGAGACCTGTGACGAGACCGGCGCGGCGCTGCTCGTCACCTCCCACAACATGACCGACGTCGAGCGCATCTGCGAGCGGGTGGTGTTCCTCTCCCGGGGCCTCGTCGTGGCCGACGGCCCGCCCGAGACGGTGGCCCGTCAGTTCGGGCGGGCCAACCTCGAGGAGGTTTTCCTCCATCTCGCTTCCGAGGAGACGATCTGATGGCCGTCGCACTGGACCGGTTGAGGGTCAAGGCCGTGATCCGCCGCCAGGCCCACGTGCAGCTGCGGTCGCCACACCGCTGGTTCGACGTGCTCGTGTGGCCGATGGTCGACACGGTGATCTGGGGCTCCATCGGCCTGTTCGTCGACCAGCAGGGCGGCGCCGGCCGGGCCGGGGCGCCCTACATGCTCTCGGGCATCCTGCTCATGCACGTCATGTACCAGGCCAACGTCTCCATGAGCTGCGGGTTCCTCGACGAGACGTGGTCCCGCAACCTGGTCAACCTCATGGTCTCGCCGTTGCGGGAGGTCGAGCTGCTGGCCGGGCTGGTGTTGGTGAGCGCCGCCCGGCTGATGGCCGGCCTCGGGGCGGTGGCGCTGGCCGCCTGGCTGCTGTTCTCGTTCAACGTGACGTCAGCGGGCTGGGGGCTGATCCCGGTCATCGCCGTCCTCATGCTGGTCGGGTGGACGATCGCCCTCCTCGTCATGGCCCTCGTGCTGCGCTTCGGCAACGGCGCCGAGATCCTCTGCTGGGGGCTGCTGTTCGTGATCGTGGCGCTGTCGGGCGCCTTCTACCCCGTCCACGCCATGCCCGGCCTGCTCCAGCCGCTCGGGCGGCTGCTGCCCTCGACGCACGCCTTCGAGGCCGCCCGGCGGCTGCTCGACGGCCGGCCGATGCCCTGGGGGCTGGTGGCCGAAGGGGCGGCCGGGGTGGCGGTGGCGGTGCCCGTGGCCGCCGCCGTCCTGTGGCGGACGCTGCGGCTCTTCCGGGCCCGGGGCTACGTCACCCGATACTCGTGACGCGCCGCGACCCGGCTCAGGACGGGCGGGTGACGGGGAACGACATCCCGCCGTCGGGGGCGACGTCAGAGGCGACGTCGGCGTTGTCGTCCTTCGGGTTCGTGTCGTAGTAGATCGTGGCCGAGAAGGCGAACGAGGCGGGGTTGCCGAGGCAGGCCGGGTCGATCGTGACCGAGTAGCCGGAGGCGCCGTAGCCGGCGGTGGTGGCGTCGCACACCGCCGGGACGGAGTCGTCGTCGCCGGGGTGGGTGACCTCGCCGCCGAACTGGGTGCCGTCGTAGGAGTACTGGACCTCGAAGTCCGGCTTGCCGTCGCCGGTGGTGTCGACGTCCCAGGCCGCGTAGGTGGCGTCGGACGCCCACTTCGGGTCGGACCGGGGGTCGTCGGGCTGGCGGGTCTCGAGCATGAACGTGATCCCGCCGGGCCCGTAGGCCGCGCCGGCGGCCACGATGTCGGCTCGCGCTTCGATGATCGGCTTCTGAGTGCCGTCGACGAAGGTATCGCCGGAGGCGTCGCTCACGGCACCGGCGCCCGGGACAGGCGTGGCCGGGGCCTTCCCGGTCGTCGTGGTCGTCCCGGCCGTCGAGGTCGTCGGCGTGGTCGCGACGTCGCCCGGAGCCGTGCCGGCATTCCCCGGTGTCGTCGGCGTGGTCGCCGGAGGGTTCGTCGTCACCGTCGGGCCCGGAGACGTCGGCCCGCCCGGAGTCGAGGATGTCGTCGCCGGGCCGGGCAGCGCCGGGCTCGAGGTGGTGGTATCGGAACCCCGCCGATTGGAGAAGCGGCCGGCCGCCAGGCCACCGCCGGAGGCGCCGGGCCCGGCCGTCGTCGACGGGCCGCCGGACGCCGCCGGCGAGGCACCGGGCGCCAGCCGGGCCCGGGGCGA
>JAICYE010000025.1 GCA_025934385.1 Acidimicrobiia bacterium
AGCGCTGGCGATGACGCTCGTCATCCACCCCGTCCTGTCCAACGCCTACGACACGCCGCTCGTCTACCTGGCCTTCGCCTTCGCCGCCGCCGCCTTCGGCGGGTTCCGCAGCCTGCCCCGGGCGGCCGCCGCCGGCGTCGTGCTCGGCCTCGTGCCGACGCTCATCGAGGCCAACCCGAGGGCGAGTGGCGGCGTCGGCGGCATCGGCGACATCGTCGCCTTCCTGCTGGTGGCAGGGGTCCTCCTGCGCCGCCCGGGGTTCCTCGGGCGCCCCGCTCTCGACGAGTCGTTCGCCAGTGCCGCCGGGGAGGCCGCGCCGGCCGCCGCCCGCCGCCGGGAGGCGCTCGTCGCCGTCCGGCCGCTCCCGGCCTGGGTCCGCCGGGCGGGGCTGGCGGCGGTGGCGCTCGTCCTCGGCGTCGGCGTCCCGGTGCTGTCCGGCAACGCCGCCCTCGACGCCTGGGCCCGGGGCGTGTCGATCTTCCTCGTCTGCGCCTCGATCGTGATCCTCTCCGGCTGGACGGGCGAGCTGGCCCTCGGCCAGGTCGCTTTCGCCGGGATCGGCGCCTACCTCGTGGCCGACCTCAGCGTGCGGGTCGGGCTGCCCCACCTTCTGGCCGTGCCCCTGGCCGCCCTGGCCGTGCTGCCGTTCGCCGTGGTGGTCGGCGTCCCGGCCTTCCGGTCGCGGGGGCGGCTCGGCTTCGCCGCCGTCTCGCTCCTGTGGATGGTGGTGGCGGCGTCGCTGTTCTGGGGGCCCCGGTCGAGCTGGTTCACCGGCCATGCCACCGTCCTGCACCGGCCGGACTGGATGAACGTCCTCTCCGGCCGCCCGGCGGTGTCCTACTACTTCATGGCCCTGCTGACGGCCGCGGCCGTGGTGTGGTTCGCCACCAACCTGCGGCGCTCCCGCGTCGGCCGGGCCCTGGCCGCCGGGCGGGACCGCGACGCCGGCGTCCGCAGCCTCGGCGTCGACCCGGCCCACTACCGGCTGGTGGCCCTGTCCTTCTCGGCCGTGGTGGCCGCCCTCGGCGGGATCGTCGGGGCCTACGGCGGCCACCCGCTCGACCCGACGCACTTCGGCGTCTTCGTGTCGGTGCAGTACTTCCTCTACACGGTCATCGGCGGGTCGGGCTCCCTGGCCGGGGCGGCCGTGGTGGTTTTCGCCTTCGAGGTGGCGCCCGCCCTTCACGGGGGTACGGCGCCGACCGGGCCGGGCAGCGTGGTGATCGTCGGCGCGCTGGCTGTCCTCACCGTGGCCTTCGTGCCCGGCGGCGTGGCCGGCCTGGTCCGGCGGGCGGCGGCCCGGCTGACGCCGGCGCCGACGCCCGCGCCGACACCGGCGCTGGTCGGGGCGTCGTCCTCCGGGTTCATCGGCTTGGCCCGGGAGCCCGACCTGTTCGACACCGATCCCTACACCGTCGACGACCCGTTCGCCGCCGATGCCCCGTTGGCCGACGACCCGTTCGCCGTGGGGGATCCCTTCGCCGGCGAGGATCCATTCGCCGGCGACGATCCGTTCGGCGACGGCGATTCCAATGGCTCTGGTGACGGCCACCGGGGTGGTCACGATGCCTGACCGGCCCGGCCCCGGCGACGGCGGGAGCCGCCTCTCCGAGGTCATCCGGCGCCTCCAGGAGGCCCGGGCGAGGGCGCCCCGGGGTAGCGATGCCACCGGGCCTGGCCCGGTCGCCGACAGCGGCGCCCCCGTCGGCGACGCCGGCCCCGAGACCGACCGGCCGGAGCGGGGCGAGTTCCTCTGGAGGCCGTTCAACCCCAAGGCCCTGGAGCGGACCAGGCCGTTCCGGACGGCGCCGCCGTCGCGCGACGAGTTCGAGTCCCACCTCTCGCAGTTCCTCGGCGCCCGGGCCAAGCGAACGGGCCCGCTCTTCCGGGCCCAGGGCCTCTCCGTCCGCTACGGCGCCGTGGCCGCCTGCACCGACGTCGACCTCGAGCTCAACGACGGCGAGATCGTGGCCGTCATCGGCCCCAACGGCGCTGGCAAGACCGCCCTGTGCGACGCCCTCAGCGGCTTCGGCCCGGCCACCGGCCGGGTCTACCTCGGCGACCGCGACGTCTCGGTGCTCCCCGCCCACCAGCGCAGCCGGCTGGGCGTGGCCCGGACCTTCGCCCACCCGGCGCTGTTCGAGTCGATGACCGCGGCCGAGAATCTGATCGTGGCCCAGCACCGCCGGATGCGGGGCGGCTTCTTCGCCTGCGGCTTCGGCCTGGCCCTCTCCAAGCACGAGGACCGCCTGGCCCGCCGCCATGCCCTCGAGCTCCTCGAGCTGCTGGGCATCGACGGCCTGGCCGACCAGCCGGTGGCCCGGCTCGGGCCCGGCGAGCAGCGGCTCGTCGACCTCGCCCGGGCTCTGGCCGCCGACCCCCGGCTGGCCATCCTCGACGAGCCCGCCGCCGGGCTGGCCAAGGAGGACCGGCGGGACCTGTCCGAACGCATCGGCATGGTCTGCGACGAGATGGGCATCGCCGTCCTCCTCACCGGGCAGGACTTCCCGGCCATCACCAACCTCGCCGACTTCGTCTACGTCCTCGACAGCGGGACGGTCGTGGGGAAGGGGGAGCCGCCCGACGTCCGGGCCGACACCCGGGTGCAGGCGGCCTTCCTCCGGGGGCTGGAGCCGCCGACGCCGCCGTCGGCACCGCCCGGGCCGCCCCCGGTCCCTCGCGATGGCGGCCCGGACCGGCCGGTCGGGCCGGGAGAGCTCAACTGATGCTCGCCGTCACCGGCCTCGAGGTGGGCTACGCCGGCGCGCCCGTCCTGCGGGGAATCGACCTCGAAGTCGGCGACGGCGAGGTCATGGCCGTCCTCGGGCCGAACGGGGCCGGGAAGACGACGCTGGCCCGGGCCGTGACCGGCGTCGTCCGGCCGATGGCGGGAACCATCACCTTCGACGGGCACCGCATCGACCGGCTATCGCCCAGAGCGATCGTGAAGGTGGGAGTCGTCGGCGTGCCCCAGGGCCGGCGGGTGTTCATGGGCCTCACCGTCCTCGACAACCTCCGCGTCGGCGCCCACACCCGGGGCCGCCGGGCCGCCTCCGATGTCGACTGGGCCCTCGACCTCTTCCCCGGGCTCCGGGCCCAGGCCTACCGGCCGGCGGCGGCCCTCCCGGCCGGCGAGCAGCAGGTGCTGGCCCTGGCCCGTGCCCTGGTCAGCCGGCCGAAACTGCTGGTCGTCGACGAGCTCTCGGCCGGGGTTTCGCCCGCCCTGGCCTGCCAGTTGTTCGACGTGCTGCGGGGGCTCCGCCTGGCCGGCGTGTCGCTGCTGGTGATCGACCAGTTCGTGAACCTTGCACTGGGGCTTGCCGATCGGGCGATTGTCATCGAAAATAGTCGGGTATGTCTGTGTACAGAGTCAGGTAACCTGGCCCTGGCAGACGTCTCATGGCAGTCGACGCACCCCGGCGGAGGCGACTCCGCCAGTCGAAGCAAAGGAGCACCCCAATGAAGCTGGGCGCCCGTCTCCCCCGGGGCCTGGCCGTGGCGGCGGTGGCAGCCGCCACGGTGGTACCGCTCGCGGCCTTGCCCGCGTCGGCGGCGCCAGCCGCTCCCGCTGCCTACAGCGTGTACAGCAGCGCCCAGCCACTTGTCTGGGCCGACTCCTCGAGCGTCCCCGTCGGCGACGTCCACGTCCCGTCGGTCGTGGGCAACGCCAACCCCCTCGGCATGGCCAGCGCCTACGCCGCCCTGAGCAACCCCGACGGATCCGGCAAGACGATGTCGGGTCAGACGATCAGCGGCCTGCAGTGCAGCGGATACGACGCCTGCAAGGACCCGTTCCTGATGACGGCCCGGGCGGGGCACGAGGGTGACGCCGCCGGGCACAGCGAGCAGTCCGCCTCCTTCACCGGCAGGGACGGGAAGTTCCCCGGCAACATCCACGCCATCACCGACTGCCCCGGCGCCTGCGCCTCGCAGCCCGTCCACTCGACCGGCACCGCCGCCGGGCCGGCCGGCAACCTCCCCGGCTACGTGAGCATCGGTGCCTCGTCGGCCACCCAGGACCTGTCGATGGACGACAAGGGCCGCCTGGTCTCGACCGCCACGTCGGAGCTCGACAACGTCTCGATCGGGCCGAAGAACGAGGTCCACTTCTCCCGCCTGCTGACCACCGCCCAGGCCCTCGGCGCCGGCGCCGAGAACAGCAAGGACGGCCGGGCCGACATCCGCATCGACAACTTCTACATCCTCGACAACCCCGTCGAGCTCACCCGGGCCGGGCTACGGCTGGCCAACGCCGGCCCCTCGGAGCAGGAGGCCTACGACGGCGCCAAGGTCCTGCTCAAGAAACGGAAGGACCGGGGCATCATCCTCAACCTGCCGAACGTCGACGCCCAGGTCACCAAGACGCCCGACCACGTGACCGTCGACGTCCCGGCCCTGTCGGTGATCTTCGAGCAGTCGGCCGGGCCGGTAACGGCGGCCCTGAGCGACCCCGTCCAGCTCGGTCACTCCACCGCCGTCGTCGCCGCCATCGACACCAACAAGCACATCGAGGTGCGTCAGGACAGCAAGGGCAACCCGGTCGTCGTGACGACCACGGCCCCCTCGGCCGTGGCACCCCCGGCGTCGGAGCCTCCGGGCCCGAAGCCGCCTGTGTCGACGCCGCCGGACGGTAAGCGGCCTCCCGCCGGTCAGGGCCACAGCGTCCCGCCCGGGCCGACCGGTACGGGCCTGGCTCCGACGACTCAGGGCGTGACGAGCACGCCGCCCGGTCCGGGCGGATCGACGACATCCGGCCCGGCGATCGACCCCGGCTCCTCGTCGACGACCGACAGCGCCGCCCAGGGGCTGCAGGATCCGAGCCAGAACGCGATGCCCAGCGTGAAGGACGTGGAGAACAAACTGGGTCTGCGGGGTGCTCACAGCGTCAGCCGGGCCTTCGGGGCGTTCATCGGCCTCGGGCTCATCCTGCCGCTGTCCCGCTTCCTGATCCGCCGCTTGGGGTAGTGACCGGTCGGGCCAATGGTCGGCGGCTCTCTCCGGCCAGAATCGCCCCTGCCGGCGTCCTCCTCGTCGGCCTAGCTTCAGCTAGGCCTCCTCGTCGATCCTTGGCAGGTACGATTCTGACTCGGAGATCCCTCGCCGCCACCGGCCCGACCGATCACTAGGAGCGCCGTTGGAACCGATTGCGGGTGCCGCTGCCGACCGGCGGGAGCAGCAGGCTCAGCTCCAGGCGCTCGTCCAGGAACAGCTCTTCCGCCGCTGGCGGGCCGTGCTGGGCTGGATCCTGATGGCCGCCGGGGGCGTCGCCATCCTCGTCGCCTGGTACCAGGTCCGCGACCTGCCCCAGGTCTTCCTCCAGATGCCCTACCTCATCAGCGGGGGCGTCGGGGGTGCCGTGCTCATCGGCCTCGGGGCGGCGCTGCTGATCACGCAGGACTTCCGCGACGACAAGCAGCGGCTCACCGACCTGGAGCGGAAGATCTCCGAGATGGAGGACGTCCTGCTCACCCAGGCCGACCTCATCGGCGAGGCCATCGCCATCCTGTCGTCGGCCGCCGAGGGCGCCGAGTCCGAGGTCCGCCGGGCCGTCTGGCGCCGCGGCCGGGGCTGACCATTCCGGTCGCCACCGGGCGGGCCGAGCGGCTCGCCACCCGGCAACGCAATCCCAAGTGGCAGACGCCGCCGCTGCGCATCGACATGTCGATCTGCATCAACTGCGACGCCTGCCTGCGGGCCTGCCCGCCGCAATTCGGCGCCATCTTCAACCACGGCCCCGACGTGGTGATCGTGCCCGAGCTGTGCAGCGGCTGCGACAAGTGCCTGCCCGCCTGCCCCGTCGACTGCATCGTGCCCGACCAGGACTGGTCGCCCGCCCCCGAGGTGTGGTGGGCGCTGGCCGGCGGGCCGGAGGACCCGTATGTCTGAGGCCGTGATGCCGCGACGCCCGTCCGCCGAACCCTTCTCGGCGGCCGGCGGCCCCCACGGGGCCCTCGTGCTCCACGGCTTCACCGGCAATCCGTCATCGATGCGGTGGGTGGCCGACGCGCTGGCCGCCGCCGGCTTCGCCGTGGAGCTGCCCCTCCTTCCCGGGCACGGCACGTCGGTGGAGGACATGCTGACCACCGACTTCTCCGACTGGTCGGCCGCCGCCGAGGCCGCCTACCTCGATCTCGCCGACCGGACCGACTCGATCGTCGTCGTCGGCCTGTCGATGGGCGGAACCCTGGCCGCCTGGGTGACGGCCCGTAACCCGGCAATGGCCGGGCTCGTGGCCGTCAACGGGATGTTCGAGCCGCCGGCGCCGAGCTTCCTGGAGATGCTGCGGGCGACGGTGGCCCAGGGCATCGACCGCTTCGACGGCATCGGCTCCGACATCGCCCTGCCCGGGGTGAGCGAGGGCGCCTATCCGGCCACGCCGCTCGAACCGCTGATCTCGCTGATGGAGGCGGTCACCGAGCTCCACGGCGACCTGGGGAAGATCCGCTGCCCGGTGCTGATCCTCACCTCCCGGCAGGACCACGTCGTTCCGCCGAGCTCCTCCGACGTGCTGGCCTCGGCCGTGGCCGGCCCGGTCGAGCGGGTGATCCTCGAGCGCTCCTACCACGTCGCCACCCTCGACTACGACCGCGACGTGGTCGAGCAGCGGACCGTGGAGTTCGCCCGGCGCGTCACCACGAGGTAACCGGATAGCGTCGACGGTTCGAGCCCGCTCGCAGAGGAGGCGGTGGCAGTGGCGCTGGAGACGATTCCCCAACTCGTGCTCGGGAACGCCCGGCGGTTCGGGGCGGCGCCGGCCTACCACGTGCGGGGCCCGGGCGGCTGGGAGGCGACGTCGTGGGAGCGCTACGCCGCCGAGGTCCGCCAGGCCGGTGCGGCGATCGTGGCCCTCGGCGTCGAGCCCGGGCAACCGGTGTGCATCCTCGGCGCCAACCGGCCGGAGTGGGTGATCTCCGATGTCGGGGCCATGGCCGCCGGGGCCGTGCCGGCCGGGATCTACGCGACGTCGTCGCCGGCCGAGTGCGCCTACATTCTCAACCACTCCGAGGCGCCCGTCGTTGTCGTGGAGGACGAGGCCCAGTGGCAGAAGATCGTCGCCGTGCGCAACGAGCTGCCCCGCCTCCGCCACGTCGTCACGATGCGGGGGACACCGGAGATCGACGACCCCCTGGTGCTGGGCTGGGACCAGTTCCTGGCCGGGGGCGCCCGGGCCGGCGCCGAGGACGGGCTCGACCAGCGGCTGGCGGCGCTGCGGCCCGACACCATCTCCACCTACATCTACACGTCGGGTACGACCGGGCGGCCCAAGGCCGTCATGCTCACCCAGGACACCATGGCCTGGACGGCGGCCCAGGCCTGCGAGCTCGTCGGCGCCACGCGGCAGGAACGGGTGGTGTCGTACCTGCCGCTGTCGCACATCGCCGAGCAGATGTTCACCATCCACATCGCCGCCACGGCCGGCTTCGCCGTCTACTACGCCGAGTCGCTCGACCGGCTCAACGCCAACCTCGTCGAGGTGAAGCCGACGCTCTTCTTCGGCGTGCCCCGGGTGTGGGAGAAGTTCCACGCCGGCGTGCTGGACAAGCTGGGCGAGAACACCGGCGTGAAGGCCAAGCTGGTCGAGCAGGCCACGGCCGTCGGCCGCAAGGTCACGACCCGGCGGGCCGCCGGTCAGGGCGTGCCGATCGCCGACGCGGCGCAGTTCACGCTCTTCGACAGGCTCGTGTACTCGAAGGTGAAGGACGGGCTGGGCCTGTCGGAGGCCCGGCTCTGCGTGAGCGGCGCCGCGCCGGTGTCGAAGGACGTCCTGGAGTTCTTCGCCGGGTTCGGGCTGCCGGTCTACGAGGTCTACGGCCAGTCGGAGGACTGCGGCCCGACGACGTTCAACGTCCCGGGCCGGACCAGGTTCGGCACGGTCGGGCCGGCCTTCCCCGGCGTCGAGGTGAAGATCGCCGGAGACGGCGAGATCATCCTGCGGGGCCGCAACGTCTTCGCCGGCTACGCCAAGGACCCCGAGGCCACCGCCGAAGCGTTGGCCGACGGGTGGCTTCACACCGGCGACCTCGGCGAGTTCGACGCCGACGGGTACCTGTCGATCACCGGCCGGAAGAAGGACATCATCATCACGGCCGGCGGGAAGAACGTCGCCCCCAAGCTGCTCGAGGGGGGCTTGACGAACCACCCGCTCGTCTCGGAGGCCGTCGTGATCGGCGACCGGCGCAAGTTCCTCACCGCCCTGGTGACGATCGACCCCGACGCGGCGGCGAAGTTCTGCCGAGAGCGGGGCGTGGCCGGCCCGCCCGACCAGAGCGCCGAGATCCGGGGCGAGATCCAGCAGGTGGTGGACCAGGTCAACACCGAGCTGGCCCGGGTCGAGCAGATCAAGAGGTTCACGATCCTGTCCCGGGAACTCTCGATCGCCGAGGGCGAGCTGACGCCGACGCTGAAGGTCAAGCGCAACATCGTCGCCGCCCACTTCGAGGCCGAGATCGAAGCCATGTACGCCGACTGACTTGGCGTCCTTTCTCGCCGCGCTGGCGGTGGCCGCCGGCGTCGCCGCCCAGGCGGTCACCGGCTTCGGGTTCTCACTGGTCAGCGCCCCGTTCCTCATCGCCGCCTACCGCGCTCCGGCCGGCGTGCAGCTCAACCTGGTGCTGTCGGCGGCGGTCAACGTCGCCGTCCTGGCTCGCGAACACCGCCATGCCGACGGCCGGGCGGCGGCGCTGCTGCTCGCCCCGGCCGTGGTCGCCATCCTCCCCGCCGCCTACGTCGTCCGCCGGGTCGCCCGCGGTCCCCTCACGGTCGGCGCCGGCGCCGTCTGCCTGGCCGCCGTCGCCGCCCTGGCCACCGGCCGCCGGTTCCGCCGGGGGAGCGGCCCGGCCGGCACCGCCGCCGCCGGGCTCGTGAGCGGCGCCATGAACGTGGTGGCCGGGATCAGCGGCCCGCCCGTCGTCCTCTTCGCCCTCAACGCCGCCTGGCCCCCCGACCGCCTCCGCCCGACGATGCAGCTGTTCTTCCTCGGCCTGAACATCCTGACGCTGGCGTCCCTCGGCCTGCCCCACCGCCTGCCCCCGACCCTGCTCCTGGGCTTCGGCGCCGGCGTCCTCATCGCCCGCCTTCTCGGCCACCGCCCGTCCCCGACGGCGGTGCGGACGGGAACGCTGCTGCTGGCGGCGACCGGAAGCGTGATGGCGATCAGCCGCGGCCTGCTGACCTGAGCTGAACATGAGCCCGAGGTGGTCGGGGCCAACCTCGGGCTCGAGTTGGTTACTGGACCGTCAGCGTGGGCGCCGGATGCCCGGAACCGTCCGACCCCTTCCACTCGATCTTCTCCGAGTCGACGGGGTTGGCCTGGTATTGCGTCACGGGGAAGGCGTAGGTGCCGGCTTCGTTGGGGACGTCGACTTCGAACTCGAAGTCGTTGCCGGCTTCGTCGTTCTCCGCTTCCTCGTCGTCCCGATCGGCGATGCGGGCGCGGCCGGCGGTGGGCAGGTAGGCGCTTTCGTCCTCAGACTCCGAGTGGACGCAGCGCCAGCTCGATTCCGCCGTGCAGCCGTCCCGACTGAAGACCACACGGGGTCGGCGAGGGTCGTGCGGATCGGCAGGGACGCTACAGCTCCACCCGGCGGCGGCGCTGCATTCGTGCGGCTCGAAGCCATCGGGCAGGAAGATCTCGATGTGGCTGTTCTTCATGCCCTTTCCCTCGGCGGGGATCTGGAGTTCGAGCCGCTCTTCCCGCGCTCCCTTCGACACGCTCGCCTGTTCGAAGGCCGGTTTCGCCACGGCCGGTCCGACGCCCAGGCCGGCCACGGCCACGGCCACGGTCCCGACAACAACGGTGATCCGTCGATGCATCCTCATCCCTCCATTGGCGGTCAATGTCGGCGAGAACTTACTCGTGGAGAGTTAGGGACGCCACAGCTATTTCGTTTGGGTCCCCTTCACCAGACGAATGAGAGCGACCTGAACGCCCGCTGTTGCAGGGCTGACTGAGGTTTTCCTAACGTTTGACTGCCGGCGATCGCCGGGTCTGCAAGCTGGGGAGCTGCTATGCGATTCAGAACGGTTCGAGTGAAGGTCGGCGCGTTCGCGATGGCCGCCGCCACGACGGGCTTCGTCGTGGGGCTGGCGGTGCTCAACGGAGGAACCGCCCAGTCCATCGGCGGGTTGTGCAACGGGCAGCCGGCCAGCCATCCGTACTTCGACGCGTCGGGGCAGCCCGGCCCGACGCTCATCGACGGCACCGACCACGACGACGTCATCATCGGCAGCGACGGCGACGACCACCTCGACGCCGCCGGCGGCGACGACGTCGTCTGCGGCGGGCTCGGGGACAACGACATGGAGGGCGGGTCGGGCGACGACGTGATGCGGGGCGGGCCCGACGAGGACGACCTCGAGGGCGAGTCCGGCAACGACACCCTCGTCGGTGGCGGGGGCGGCGACACGCTGGCCGGCGGGACGGGGCACGACTTCATCGATGCCGGATCCGGCGACGACATCCTCATCGGCAACGACGACGACCAGGTCGACAAGATGAACGGCGGCGACGGCTTCGACGACTGCCTGTTCAGCGCCGGCGACGAGGTCGCCAACTGCGAATACTGACCAGCGTCGGATTTGGCCGGGCGGAGCGCCGTCGGGAATCGCCTCGGCGGCGCTCCGCCGTTACCGACCCTGCCTACTGCACCCGGTAGAAGGCCGACATCCCGGCGGCGATGTGGTCGTTGACATGGCAGTGGTAGAGCCACGTCCCCGGATTGTCGGGAACCATGTCGGCCGTCTTCATGGTCATCGGGAGCAGGTCGAGCATGTCCATCCGCATCCCGTCGGAGAGGACGGTGTTGCCGTGCCAGTGCGGCGTGTGGAGCCCGGTCTCGGTTCCGGCGGCGAAGACGTACCAGCGCACCGTCTGGCCCTTCTTGAAGTCGAGCCCCGGCAGGTTGCCGAACAGGTACCCGTTGATCGAGTGCTTGAGGTTCGACTCCTTGAACTCGTCGTCGTCCTTCTTGACGTCTTTGGGCTTGTCGGTGTGGTGCTCGATGTTCCAGTCGAGCCAGGGGCTCAGGTTCTCGTCGAAGATGTCGTAGAGGGTGACGACCTCACGGTCGACGTCCTTCGGGGATCCGTCGGCCCGGGCCATGCCCCGCCGGGTCACGATGATCGGGCCGATGAGGCCGGCGTTTGTGTCGGTGATCTCGTTGGTGTGGGAGTGGTAGGCCCACAGCACCGAGCTGTCGTCTTGGGGGCCGGGGCCGGCCCGCTCCGGCACCGGCCAGATGTAGGTGTGCTCCCCGCCCTGCGGGACGGCGTCGTCAGCCTTGTCGGCCCCGCTGGTGCCGTCGTCGTAGTCGGCGCCCTCAGAGGCCTTGTCGTAGAACACCCCGTGGGGGTGCATGCTGGCCGGGAACGGCGTGTTGTTCCGGAAGACGACCTTGATGGTGTCGCCGACCTCGGCGTGGATGGGCGGGCCGAGGACGCCGAGGTGCTCCCACTGCTTGGGCCGGGGGGCGAGCGTCTTGAACGTGCCGTCGGTGTACTGGCGGTAGATGGACTTCCGGTTGACGTGGCCGATGCGCTCGTCGCCATGGTCGAGGTAGGTGCCGGCGGTGGCGTCGAAGCGCGCGCCGAGCAGGTTCCTGCCCGACGGGGCGTAGTCCCACTCGACCGGGTCGGCGGCGATGTAGTACGGGCGCGTCCGGCCGGTGGCGGCGCTCGAGCGGGTGGCCCGAGCCACGGCCACGACCCCTCCGGCGGCCACGAGAACGATCCCCGTCGACAGCGCCAGCAGCCGGCGTCTCCACGGTGCCGTGCCCTGTCCTCCCATTTCGTCCCTCCCCATGCCGCTCCCCCCCGGGACCGGGAGCCGACGAGGCAACCCTAGGGCAGCCGTCGCACTGGCGGAAGGGCGCCCTTACATAAAAGTTCTCAGGCGCCTGAATCAGCCGGAGTTCAGTGGCCGGCCGGGACCCGCAGGCAGAAGCGGGCGCCCCGCGGTTCGCCCGGCTCGTACCAGGCGTCGCCGGCG
>JAICYE010000241.1 GCA_025934385.1 Acidimicrobiia bacterium
GTCGCCTTCCTCCTCGAACCCGACCTGAAGGAGGGCCGGGGAGGCCTGCGCGACGTCCACGCCCAGCACTGGGCCGAGGCCGCCCGGCGGATCCTGCTGGAAGGCGACGAGGCCGCCCTGGCCTCGGCCTACGGCACGCTGCTCGACGTGCGCGTCGCCCTCCACCGCCGGACGGGCAAGGCGTCGGACCGGCTCCTCCTCCAGGAGCAGGACGGCATCGCCGCCGACCTCGGCTACGCCGACGCCGACGCGCTGATGGCCGAGGTCGCCGCCGCCGCCAGGACGATCGCCTGGACCAGCGACGAGACATGGGACCGGGTCCTGTCGTCGGTCAAGGGCCCCCGGGGCCGCTCGGCGGCGGCCGACCGTCACGTCGGCCCGGGCGTCGTCGTCCGCGACGGGATCGTGGAGCTCACCGCCGACGCCGACCCGCTGGCCGACCCGACGCTGGTGCTGCGGGCGGCGGCGGCGGCCGCCGAGGCGGGCCTCCGGCTCTCCCGGCCGGCCATCGACCGCCTGGCGGTGGAGGCGGCGCCCCTCGGCGACCCCTGGCCCGAGGAGGCCCGGCTGGCCCTGGTCCGCCTGCTCGGCGCCGGCCAGGCCGCCATCTCCGTGATCGAGACGCTCGACCAGCGGGGGCTCATGACGAGGACGCTTCCGGAATGGGAGGCCGTCCGCAACCGGCCGCAGCGCAACGCCTACCACCGCTTCACCGTCGACCGGCACCTCTGCGAGGCGGCGGCCGAGGCGGCCCGGCTGACCAGCCGGGTGCGCCGCCCCGACCTGCTCCTCGTCGGGGCCTTCCTCCACGACATCGGCAAGGGCTACCCCGGCGACCACAGCGAGGGCGGCGTCAACCTCGTCGAGCGGATCGGACCCCGGATGGGGTTCCCGCCCGACGACGTGTCGATCCTGAAGGCGCTCGTTCGCCACCACCTGCTCCTGGCCGAGACGGCCACCCGGCGGGACCTCACCGACGAGGCGACGATCTCGGCGGTGGCCGCCGCCGTCGGCGGCCAGACGACGCTGGAGCTGCTCGCCGCCCTGACCGAGGCCGACTCGCTGGCCACCGGGCCGGCCGCCTGGGGCACCTGGAAGGCCGGCCTCGTCACCGAGCTCGTCGAGCGGACCGCCCCGGTGCTGGCCGGGCAGCGGCCCGCCGCCGCCCCCGAGCCTCCGCCCGAGGGCACCGCCGAGCTGATCGCCCGGGCCCGGGAGGCCGGGGCGCTGGTGCTCGACGGCGACGGCCCGCTGGTGACCGTCGTCGCCGCCGACCGGCCGGGGCTCTTCTGGCGGGTGGCGGGGACGCTGGCCCTCCAAGGCCTCGACGTCGTCTCCGCCCGGGCCTGGTCCAGCGCCGACGGCTACGCCGTCGAGCGGTTCCGGGTCCAGAGCGTCTTCGGCCGGACGCCGGACTGGCCGGCGGTGGAGTCCGACCTCAACCGCGTGCTGGCCGGCCGGCTGTCGCTCGAGGCCCGGCTGGCCGACCGGGCCCGGGCCTACGCCAGCCACCCCCGTCCACCGTCGGCCGCCCCGGCCCGGGTCGAGGTGTCGGTCGACAACGAGGCGTCGGACTCCGCCACCGTCATCGAGGTCCGGGCCCCCGACCGGATCGGCACGCTCTACCGCATCACCAAGGCCCTGGCCGAGCTGGAGCTCGACGTCCGCCTGGCCAAGGTGGCCAGCCTCGGGCACGAGGTCGTCGACGCCTTCTACGTCGTCGACCAGAGCGGCGCCAAGCTGACCGACGAGGAGCACCTCCGGGAGATCCAGCGGGGCATCGCCGTCCACCTCGCTCCGTAGGGCCGCGCCCGCCGTCCGAGGTGAACGATCGGTACGCTTCGGGGCGGAGGACTCGGGGGCTTCACCAGCCTCCCCCGAGGCACATATGCCCTGGAGAACGCGGATCATCGGGCGCGGCCCCGAGACGGCCGAGCTGGATGCGCAGTGGCAGCGCGCCGCGGCCGGGGAGTTCCGCTTCGTCCTGGTCGTCGGCGAGCCCGGGATGGGCAAGACCCGGCTGGCCGCCGAGGCGCTGGAGGACCGGCGGCGGGCGTCGATCGAGCTGTCGGCCCGGGCCCATCCTCTCGGCGACACCGCCTCCTTCGGGCTGTGGGTCGAGGCCCTGGAGCGCCACCTCCGCACGTTGGGAAAGCACGACGTGGCCCTGCTGTGCGGGGGCTTCCTGGACGACCTGGCATCGCTGTTGCGAAGTGTCGCCGTCGTGCGGGGGACGGCCCCCGACCGGGAGCCGCCCCGGCCCCGGCTGCTCGAGGGCCTGGCGGTGCTCTTGGCCAACCTCGCCGAGCAGGCGCCGGTCGTCGTCGTCCTCGACGACGTGCACCTGGCCGACGCCTCCTCCTGGGACGCCCTCCACTACCTGGCCGGCAGCCTGTCCACCGAGCGGATCCTCGTCGTGGCGTCGGCCCGGCCCGGGGAGCTGGCCGACCATCCGGTGGCCCAGCGGGTGCTGCTCGACCTGGAGCAGATCGGCGCCCTCAATCGGGTCGAGATCGGCCCGCTGCCGGCCGAGGCGGTGCGGGAACTGACCGAGGAGGTCATCGGGGCGACGGCCGAGCCCGAGCTCCTCGACTGGCTCGGGAGCCGGGCCCAGGGCAACCCGCTGTTCGTCCTCGGCCTGATCCAGGCCCTCGTCGAGGAGGGCGGGGACCTGTCCCGGCCGGCGCTGCAGTCGCTGCCCGAGGGCCTGGCCGAACGCGTCCGGGTCCGCATGCGGCGCCTCGACGACCGCCAGCGGGAGATCATCGACATCCTGGCGGTGGCCGGCGGGCGGGTGGAGCTGGGCGACGTCGTCGTCCTCTGCGACCGCCCGCTGGAAGACCTCGGCCCGGCCCTCCAGGACCTCGTGCGGTCCCGGTTCGTGGCCGAGGCCCGCCGGGGCCGGACGTTCTCCTACGAGATCTCCCACCCCCTCATCCAGGAGACGGTCTACGAGGGGATCGTCGGCGCCCGCCGGGTGGTGCTCCACCGCCAGGTCGGCCGGGTGCTGCTCACCATGGGCCGCCTGGGCGAGGCCGCCCCGCATTTCGCCCGCTCGGCCGAGGTCGGGGACCCCGAGGCGCTGGCCGTGCTGTCCGACGCCCTCCATCAGGCCGAAGAGCGCGGCGCCTACGGAGAAGGCCTGCGGATCCTCGGCGCCCTCGTGGAGCTGCTCCCGGCCGGCGACCGCCGTTGGGTCGAGGTGGCGAACGCCTTCTCGGGGAGGGCGGAATGGGTCTTCGACCACCGGGCGGACGCCGACTTCGCCGCCGCCATCGACGCCCTCCGGGCCATCGAAGCCCACCTGGAGGGAAGCGGCGACCTGCTCCAGCGGGCCAGCATCAAGTCCCGCCTGACCAGCTTCCTGGCCTGGGGGACGGGCGAGCTCGACCAGGCGGCCGACACCGCCGCCCAGGCCCTCGACCTCTTCACCCGGGCCGGGGACCGCTCCGGCCGGCTGCTGGCCGCCCTCGAGGTCGCCTACGTGAAGGGGCTGGCCGGGGACCTGCCCGCCCTCGAGGCCGGATGCCGGCAGGTGGCCGAGGCGGCCGAGGAAGCCGCCGACGGGGCGGTGGCCGCCCGGGCCGTCGGCGTGCTCGGGACCGTCCTCTTCTACCAGGGCCGCTTCCGGGAGGCCGAGGAGACGCTCCGGCGGAGCGTGGCCGAGGCCAAGGCCGACGGCAGCCCCTACCGGATCACCTGGAACCTCATGTCGCTGGGGTGGTCGCTCGGGATGGAGGGGCGGCTCGACGAGGCGCTGCGCTGCTTCGTTGAGGCCAAAGAAGCCAACCCCGCCTGGCGGGAGGGCAACGTCCTGGAGCTGGAGAGCCACGTTCGCTGGCTGGCCGGCGACCTGGCCGGGTCGCTGCGCTGCACCCAGGAGTCGGTCACGATCTCCCCCGGCATGAGCAGCCGCCGGCGGGGCATGGGGATGCTGATCGCCGCCCTGGCCACCGTCGAGATCGGCGAGATCGAGGAGACCCGCCGCCACGTCGCCTCCGTCCGCCGGGTCTACGGCGACTCGCAGTGGTACATGGCGACGGACCTGGCCCGCCACGCGTCCGCTCTCCTGGCCCGGGCCGAGGGCCACCTCGACGTCGCCCGGGAGCTCCTGGCCCGGGCCGTCGACGGAGTCCTGGCCATGGGGGCGATGGCCTTCGCCCCCCCGATCCTCCTCGACCTCGTCGAGGTGGCACTGGCCGCGGGCGGGGCCGCCGAGGCCACCCAGGCCGTCGAACAGCTCGAGCGGCTGGCCAAGGAGATCGACCGGGACCTCTACCGGGCCATCGCCGCCGTCGGCCGGGCCCTCCTCCGGCTGGAGACCGGCGACAGCGACGGGGCGGTCGAACCGGCCCGGGCGGCCGTCGGCCTGCTCGACGGCTCCGGCTACGACGTCCTGCTGGGCCGGGCGCTCGACGTGCTCGGCCGGGCGACGGGCGACCGGTCCGAGGCGGTCGACGCCCTGGAGCGGGCGGTCAGCGCCTTCGACCGCTGCCAGGCCGTCCCCCGCCGGGACCGCACGGTGGAGGCCCTGCGGGGCCTCGGCGCCTCCGGCCGGCGGGCGGCGGCGGCGGCCATGGGCCCGGCCTCGCTCACCGCCCGGGAGCTGGAGGTCGCCCGCCTGGCCGCCCTGCGGCTGACCGCGGCCGAGATCGCCCACGAACTGTTCATCAGCCGACGCACGGTCGAGGGCCACCTGGCCAACGTCTACGCCAAGCTCGGCGTCCACTCGAAGCGGGAGTTCTCCCAGAGGGCCTCGACGCTGGGCCTCGTGGACCGCGGAGCA
>JAICYE010000565.1 GCA_025934385.1 Acidimicrobiia bacterium
ACCGCCGCGGCGCAGATCGGGGTGGCCCCGATCGCCCTGCCGGCGTTCGGCCGGCTGCCCCTCGTCGCCCTGCCGGCCAACGTGGCCGCCGCCCCGGCGGCCGCCGCGCTCAGCCTGTGGGGGCTGGGGTCGGGGCTCGTCGGCGGGCTACTCGGCCCGGTGGCCGGCTCCGCCGCCCACGGGCCGCTGTCGGCGCTGCAGTTCCCCACGGCCGTGCTGGCCGGTTGGATCCGGGCCGTGGCCCGCCTGGCGGCCCGGTGTCCGCTGACGATCGGGCCCCGGCCGGCGGTCCTGCTGGGCGCAGCGGCGCTGGTGGGATGGTGGCGCTCAGGCTCCCGCCCGAACGCGCTCCTGGCGGCGGACGCGGGCGGGCCGCGGCGTGAGGTCGATCTCCAGCCCGATGGCGTGGTCGAGGGCCAACAGGCCTGGCCCGGCGATCAGCAGGGCGGCGGCGATCACGGCGTAGAGCAGGTTGAGTTCGAAGCCGCCGCCCTGCCCCGGCCCGCCGAAGAGGCCGTGGTGCCATTGCACCTTGGCGACGATCAGCAGCATCTGCAGCGTCACGAACCCGCCCCAGACCCGGGTCAGTAGGCCGATCGTGAGACAGATGCCGCCCACCAGTTCGATCACGACGGTCGCCCGGGCCAGCACGTCCGGGAACGGAAAGCCGTACCGGGCCACCGTGCCGACGAACGTGCCCAGCCCGGCGTCGAGCTTGCGGTATCCGTGGTACGCCAGCAGCGGCCCCATCACCAGCCGGAGCGCCAGCAGCGCCGCGCCCGACGGGAGCGCACCGCCGGCCAACGGCAGCCGCATCGGTCGACCCTGCATCGTGCCTCTCTTTCGCTCCCCAGTACCCTGCCCGGCCGTGCCGCCCGGCAACCCCGCACTCCGTCTCGGCGACCGCCGCTACGACCTCACCCACCGCTGCCTGGTGATGGGCATTCTCAACCGCACCCCCGACTCGTTCTACGACCAGGGGGCCACGTTCGCCTTCGACCGCACCCTCCGGCGGGCCGAGGCGCTCGTGGCCGAAGGGGCCGACATCCTCGACGTCGGGGGGGTGAAGGCCGGGCCGGGGCCGGCGGTCGACGAGCAGGAGGAACTCGACCGGGTCGTCCCGGCCGTCGAGGCGCTCGCCGCCCGATTCGACGTGCCGATCTCGGCCGACACCTGGAACGCCAACGTCCTGGCCGCGGCCTGTGCGGCCGGGGCGGTGGTCGGTAACGACATCAGCGGCTTCGCCGATCCGGCCTACCTGCCGACCGCCGCCAGAGCCGGCGCGTCGGTGGTGGCCACCCACATCCGGCTCGGCCCCCGCGTCCGCGACCCCGAGCCGCACTACGACGATCTCGTCGTCGACGTCGCCGCCTTCCTCTCCGACCGGGCCGAACGGGCCCGGGCCTGCGGCCTCGCCGCCGACCAGATCGTCCTCGACGCCGGTCTCGACCTCGGCAAGACCGCCGCCCAGAGCGCCGTGCTGCTCCGGGAGAGCGGGCGCCTGGCCGCCCTCGGCTATCCGCTGCTGCTGTCGGCCTCGAACAAGACGTTCCTCGGGGTGCTCCTGGACCTCGCCGTCGACGCCCGGCGGACGCCGTCGCTGGCCGCCACCGCCTACGGCGTGAGCCGGGGCTGCCGGATCGTGCGCGTCCACGACGTCGCCGGTACCGTCCGGGTCGTGCGCCTGATCGAGCGGCTCCTCGCCGCCGATGCCGAAGCGGTGGTCGAGGAATGAACGGCGCAGCCCCTGTTCATCTCGTCCTGGGCGACGATGCCCGCTTCCGGGCCGACGCCACGAAGGTGCTCATCGCCGAGCTCCTCGGG
>JAICYE010000558.1 GCA_025934385.1 Acidimicrobiia bacterium
GCCACGGCGGGGGTCGTGCCGGGGTGGGCGGCCAGGGCGGCGAGGCGCCGGCGGCGCTCGTGGCGGCGCACCGAGGAGCGGATGCGGCCGGCCACCTCGGGGTGGGTGCCGGGGTGGTTGGCGAGGGCGCTGAGGCGGTGGGCTCTGTCCTGCACGGCGGTCGGTCCTCCTGGCGGGCCCGGGTGGTCCGGGCTGCTCCGAGTCGGTCAGGTCGGGTTGCTCCCCAACCATCGGCGCGAACCGGGCGGGGGTTGAGCCCCTGGTTCGGATGCCGCCCGCCGGGCTGTGGTAGCAACCGCCGGTGAGCACCGGCCGGGTCGTCTACACCGACGGCGCCTGCTCGGGGAACCCCGGCCCGGGGGGCTGGGCCTGGGCGGTGGCGCCGTCGGGGCCGTTCGCCAGCGGTGCCGAGGCGCAGAGCACGAACCAGCGCATGGAGTTGCGGGCGGTGCTCGAGGCCCTCAGCGCCCTGGACGGCCCGCTCGAGGTCCGCAGCGACTCCACCTACGTCGTGAACTGCTTCCGCGACCGCTGGTGGGAGGGCTGGCTGGCCCGGGGCTGGGTCAACGCCCAGAAGAAGCCGGTGGCCAACCGCGACCTCTGGGAGCCGCTGATCGAGGCCTACCGGCGGCGGAAGGGCGAGATCGACTTCACCTGGGTCAAGGGCCACAGCTCGGACCGGCTGAACGACGTCGTCGACCGTCTGGCGGTCGAGGCGTCACTGACGCAGCAGAGCCGGTCGGGGGACACGCTGCCGGCGGAGGAGGACCTGGGCCCGGCCGATCTGCCGGCGGGCCGCGACGCCCGGCTGCCCGGCGGCCGGCTGGTGGCGGCGTTCGGACACCGTCCGCCGGAGCTCGGCGGGTACGGCGAGAACGCCGTGACGGTCGGCGTGCGGGACCGGTTGGCCGAGATCCTGGCGGCCAAGAAGGAGCTGCATCCGGAGCTGTGGCTGCTGACCGGTCTGCTGCTCGGCGCCGAGCAGCTGGCCGCCGAGGCGGCCCGGACGGCCGGCGTGCCCTACGTGGCGGTGCAGCCCTACCCGGCGCCCGAGCGACAGTGGCCCTCCTCGTCGCAGGACCGCTACGCCGAACTGATCCGTCACGCCGGAGCCGCCGTCCTGCTGGAACGGGCCGTGCCCGACAGCAAGCCGAAGTTCGGCGCCGCCCTGGCCCGGCGCGACGCCTGGCTGGCCCGCCACGCCGACGAGGCCCTCGTCGTCTGGGACGGGAACGATCCGGCGCTGGGCAAGCTCGTCCGCACGCTGGAGGAGAAGCTCGGCGACGACGTCTGGATCGTCGAGCCCGGGACCTGACCCGCCGCTTCGCCGACCCGGCTCCTGGGTAGGGTTCCCGGCCATGCGGAGACTCGGTCGGACCGGCGTGCAGGTCAGCTCGATGTGCCTCGGGGCCATGATGTTCGGCGCCTGGGGCAACCCGGACCACGAGGAGTCGATCCGGATCATCCACCGGGCGCTCGACGCCGGTATCAACTTCGTGGACACCGCCGACGTCTACTCGGGCGGCGAGTCCGAGGAGATCCTGGCCAAGGCGCTGATCGGCGGACGGCGGGACCAGGTGGTGCTGGCCACCAAGGCCCATTTTCCGATGGGCGACGACCCCAACCGCCGGGGCAACTCCCGCCGGTGGCTGATGCAGGAGGTCGACAACAGCCTGCGGCGGCTGGGCACCGACTGGATCGACCTGTACCAGATCCACCGTCCCGACCCCGACACCGACATCGACGAGACGCTCGGGGCGCTCACCGACCTCGTCCGTACGGGCAAGATCCGGTACTTCGGCTCGTCGACGTTCCCGGCCCACGCCATCGTCGAGGCCCAGTGGGTGGCCGA
>JAICYE010000020.1 GCA_025934385.1 Acidimicrobiia bacterium
ACGGAGTCCCATGGTCTGCCCTTCCAGCCGCTGGTTCTTCAGGCATCGGCCCGTCCGCAGCGGTACTCGAGCGGCGCCCGGCGGCTTCGCCCGCCCTCGCGGCCCAAGACCCGGCAATTGCCATTGGCCCGACCGGTGCAGTCCCGCCGGGTTGGCTCCCGATCGCGCCCCGCCGCCACCGCGTCCTCTACGATGAGGCGTTTCCAGCGGGCGGTTAGCTCAGGGGTAGAGCACCTCCTTGACGCGGAGGGGGTCAGAGGTTCAAATCCTCTACCGCCCACCAGCAAAAGCGCAGGTCAGGCCCGGTTTTTGCCGGGCCTGCTTCGCGTTTGAGGCCCGCGGAACGCTGTCGTGCCACGAACGTGCCACAACGAAATGGCACGAGCAGTCAATCCAGGCCCCTGGTGGCCACTCGCGGCTCGGCCCGGGGACGTCCTCCGCCGGCCCGACGCGGCCCGGGAGCGTCCCTCGAGGAGCCGAACAGTCGACGCTTCGGCGTTCAGAGGAGGGGGCGCATGATCCGGTCGAAGAGCGGAACGAAAGCTTCCCGATCGGCCATGGAGCCGGCGGAGATGGCCGCATTCTCGTCCGGGCCGACCTCGGACCAGGGAAGGTGCCAGCCGGCGTCCGCCGCGAGGAGTCGGAGGAAGGCCCGCTGGGTGCGCCCGTTGCCCTCACGAAATGGGTGAAGGGCATTGAGGTCGGAGAGGAACCGGGAAACGCCCTCGATGAACTCGACACGAGACCGGTTCAACAGGTGCTGTTCCGACGCCAGCCACGCGAAGACCTGCTCGGCCTGTGGTTCGAGCCACTCGACGAGCGCGAAGACGGAGTCGCCCTTCGACATGTTGACCGTTCGGAGCTCACCCGCCCAGTCGTAGATCTCCCGGAACAGGTGCCGGTGGATGGCGCGGAGGTGCGCCAGGTCGTAGCGGCCGAGGTCGAGGTGTTCGGCGAAGAGCACGACCTCGGCGGCCGCCGCGAGACGGGCCTCGGCGCTCGCGAGGACGGTCGGATCAGTGATACCGAGTCGGTTGCGCAGGACCCCGGTGCGCGGGTCGACGTACGGGTCGACACTCACTCCGGCGGGCGAGGTCAGGCGGTCTGGGCAGGCCGCAGTGTGCCGTCAACGAGCTGGCGCACGCGCTCCTGGAACGTCGTGGCATCGATCTCGCCGGCAAGGTAAGCCCGGGCGAGCTCCAGATCGTCCTCCGGAAGCTGTTGCCCTTCCAGCCGCGCACTGCCCGCGACATCGTCGAGCAGCCGCTGGGCATCCGGGCTGAGCATCGTCACGCTCCTCAGTCTACCGGCAGGCCGTCGATGTCAAGTGGGCCCGACCGCTGGCCCCGACGGGCCAGGGCGCTGGAACTCTGCGAGTGCGGCGGCGGGGATGCCGAGGGTGCCGTCGGCGAGACTGACCCGAGGGAGCTTCATCTCGGACATCGCCCGGATGATGACCTTCGTCGGCACGCCCGAGCCGCCGTGCGGCGGCGGCAGGCGGGAGAACCTCGTCGGCGCTCACGTGAGCCCCCCAGTGTTCGAGTTCAGCCGCTCGTGGGACAGGACCTCGGCGGGACGGGGAACAGCCGGCGCGGTGTAGCTCTCAGCGAGGTGCTGCATGACCGCGTCCTCGTGGCCGGGGAAGACGGCACGGCACGTATCGGACGCTCTCCCGACCGTCAGCCTCGTCGGCGCGTCAGTTCACGATTGTGATGGTGGCTGTCCCAGTTCCTTCGCTGTAGTACGGATCACCGGTTGCGGCGCAGCTCTGCTGGGAGCGGTAGACGAAATGGACGGTGTAGCTGCCGGCGCTCCGGTAGGAGTGGGTGGGGTCCGTTTCGAGGTGGTCTGGCTGCTTCGGCGGCGGGGCCCAGGGGCCGTGGGGTTGTTGGTCGGCTGGGGCGCGCTCGACGATGGGACGTCCGCAGAAGGGTACGGAGGCGTCGCCGTAGTCCGTCCCGACGCAGATGTGTTCGATCGGTCGGTCGGGGTCGTCGACGACGATATGGAAGGTGACGGGCTGCCCTACTTTGTGCGTTCCCGAGGCGACGCTCACCTGGACAGTGATCGGCTGGTTGTCGGGAGCGGGATCCCACCGGAAGCTCCCACACCGAGCGTCGAGGCTGTTGCGGCATACGATCGCCGTGGTGGTCGTCGTTGGTGCCGGGACGGTGGCCGGGACCATGGTGGTTGCCGTCTGCTGAACTGCCGTCGTCGTCGTCGTTGCCAGCAGTGGGTGAGTGGTCGTGGAGGACGATGACTTCGGCACCAACTTGGTGGCAGTCGGCGCGCGCATCGCGGTGCCCTCCCTCGCCTCCGAGGTCGGCGGTACGGTGGCTGCCGTCGATGCTGTCGTTTGGCCCCCATCCTCGACGGATGAGGCGGTCGCGACCACATGCACCTCGGGCTTCTGGCCAATCCGAGCGAAGCCGACAGCAGATGCGCCGACGGCGGCCACAACTGCTGCGGTCGCAACAAGAAATCTGCGTCGCGGGGGAAGCACGACCGTTCAATTCACGCCGACCAGACTCGTTCCCTTCACAAGGTAACGAACGTCACGAATCCTCGACGCACGTCGGGCCGTCTCCCGCAGCGGGAAATGCCGGGAGGCGCCGGGCCGCCGGCCGGGCGCCACACGTCCGATACCGGCATCTATCGAGATGTGCAGCGGTTAGCGCGAACCTATCGGGTTAACCGCTCCACATCTCCGGGGCGGCTACCGATCAGCGCTGAAATGCCGGGACTGTGATTGCCGACGCGGACGCCGGAACGGCGAGGAAATTGGCGATACTGCTCGGGCCGGTCTGGGCCGCATCGGAGTCCGGGGCCGGCCGCATTTCAGGGCGAGGGAGGAGTCTCGCTGAGGGCCGCGGCCCACGCCTCGCGGGCGATGACTAGGGACTCGCCGGGGTCCGGGACTTCGGCCATCGGGTGGGCAAGGTCGGTGATCGCCGGAGGACGAGTCTGGCCAAGGTCGGCCGGCCACAGGACCGCCGCTACCTCGTGGAAGAATTCGAGGATGGGACCCTTGTGCTCACACCGGCCGTGACGCTCCCGTCGGTGGAGGTGGCGGCGCTGCGCGATCCCAAGATCCGACGTGCCCTCGACGCCACCCGCAAGGAACGCCCGACTCTTCGCTCACGAGGGTCATTCGCCGCGAACGACTCCGAGTGACTTCGAACACTCGTGCGCCCCAAGAAGTGACGCGGAGGGGGCCAGCGGTTCAAAACCTCTACCGCCCACACATGAGAGCGCAGGTCAGGCTCGGTTTTCGCCGGGCCTTCCTCGCGCTTTGACGCCCGCGGAAGGCTGTCGGGCCACAAACGTGCCTGTGTGGGTCCGGTAGAGCCGTCGCCGCATCGGGGTCCCGACCCGGGAAATCGTCGAGGCCGTCGTCGAGCGCCGGATCCGCTTCATCATGGTCCGCGGCATCGCCCACATTCCGGAGGAACGCCGGAGCTGGCGACCGTCCGGGATGGCTGACGATGTGCGCTGGAGTTCGCAGCGCATCGTGTCCGTGGCCGTGGGGGCTACCCTGCCGGGCATGGCCCAGGTCTGGTTTTGTCTCGCCTGCGACGATCAGCCTCCGTGGAAGGACGACATCCTGCGGCCCTGCCCCACGTGCCAGTCGACGGCGGACGTCAAGAAAGCCCAGCGGTTCGGGAACCTGTTCACGGATGCCGAAGGCGACCCGCATTTGAAAGAGAACATGCCGATGCCGAAGGACGGTCGCTGAACCAGACGACCTCCTTGGCCTCGGCCGCCGACGTTTCGCCGTTCGCCTCGGGCGCAGCAGACCCGGAGCGCGGTAGGGAGGACGCCGAAGCAAGGCGAGGTTCAGCCGGCACCCAGGATCACCTCTTCGTGACGGGACTGGCGCTGGCTGAGCAGGACGCCGGCGACGACCAGGAGGCCGCCGGCGCCGACCCGCCAGCCGATCGGCTCGTGGAGGATGGCGGCGCCGGCCACCACGCCGAAGACGGGGATCAGGAAGAGCCAAC
Source organism: Acidimicrobiia bacterium (assembly GCA_025934385.1). The sequence continues at coordinate 4,002 of JAICYE010000020.1, forward strand.
TGGTCATCGCCGTGGCGGAGTAGCGCTCGAGCAGCCGAAACCACATGACGAAGTTCACCGACGTCGCCATGACCACGAGGTAGATGAACCAGCCCACGGCGGCCGGGGTGGCGTGGGGAAGGCGGTGCTCGGCGAGGACGCCGCCGATGAGCAGGGGCAGGCCGCCCACCAGCATCTGGCCGCAGGCCAGGCGGAGCAGGTCGACGGAGCCCATCCGCTTGATCACGATGCTGGCCGACGCCCACGAAGCCGCCGCGCCGAGCAGCAGGGCGACGCCGAGCGGCGAACCGAGCCCGCTGCGGATGGAGACGACGGCCACGCCGGCCACGGCGAGAACGCTGCCGGCAACCGACGTCCCCCGCAGCTGCTGCCCGAGCATCGGCCAGGCCAACAGCGCCACGAGCACCGGGTTGGTGTTGAGCAGCAGGGCTGAGGCGCCCGCCGTCGTCCGCTGCACGCCGAGGAATCCGAGGCCGTAGAGGCAGGTCGTCTGCAGCAGGCCGACGAGGACGACCTCCCGCCGGCGGAGCGGCCGGCGGCGGCGACCGGGCGGCGGGGCGGGCGCCCGCCGGAGCACGAGCGGCACCAGCAGGCACCCGCCGAGCACGAACCGGGCCCCGGCCAGCGTCAGCGGAGGTCCGTGGGCGATCACGACCTTGAGCCCGACGAAGGCGACACCCCACAGCGCGGTCATGACGACCGTGATGGCGACGTCGCGGGGGTGCATGCCCCGGTGCTAGCCAGACGCGGCGCCGCCACGCCAACCGGCGCCCACCGTCCGGGCCCGGGCGCCGCCGTTTGCCCGCCCGTCCGCCCCGGGTACGCGCCAGGCAGAGAACGAGAGACGAAGACGACAACCGGAGTGGAGACCATGGCCAACAACAGACTGCAGGGCAAGACCATCGCCTTCCTCGTGGCCAACGAGGGCGTCGAGCAGATCGAGCTCACCGAGCCGTGGCGGGCGGTGGAGGAGGCCGGCGGCCGGCCGATGCTGATCGCCCCCGACGCCGACAAGAAGGTCCAGGCCTTCAACCATCTCGACAAGGCCGACACGTTCGCCGTCGACATGGCTGTATCCGAGGCCAACCCCGCCGAGTTCGACGGGCTGATGCTCCCGGGCGGCGTGGCCAACCCCGACCAGCTGCGGACCTTCCCGGAGGCCGTCCAGTTCGTGAAGGGCTTCTTCGACGCCAAGAAGCCGGTGGCGGCCATCTGCCACGGCCCCTGGACGCTGGTCGAGGCCGGCGTGCTCAAAGGCCGCACGATCACGTCGTGGCCGAGCATCCAGACCGACATCCGCAACGCCGGCGGCAACTGGGTCGACGAGGAGGTCCACGTCGACAAGGGCCTCGTGTCGAGCCGGAAGCCCGACGACCTCGAGGCCTTCTGCCCGAAGATGGTCGAGGAGTTCGCCGAAGGCCCGCATCGCCGCTGAGCGAGCGGCACCGCCCGGCCGGGTCCGCCACGCCCGTGACACGATGAAGGGGTGACGGATCCGGCCGTGGGGGACGTGGCGGAGGCGAACCGGGCGTTCTACGGCGCCTTCGAGGCCCGCGACCTGGCCGCCATGGGCGACGTCTGGGAGCGGAGCGAGCGCGTCGCCGTCACCCATCCCGGCTGGCCGACGCTGCGGGGTTTCGAGAAGGTGCTCAGCTCCTGGCGGGCCATCTTCGCCAACACGCCCTACATCCAGTTCTTCCTGACCGACGAGGACGTCACCGTCGACGGCGACGTGGCCTGGGTCACCCTCTACGAGAACATCCTCCAGGAGGTACCGGGCTCCGGCGACGAAGGCCGGCAGCCGGAGCTGGGAGACTCCCGGGTGGCCGCCACCAACGTCTTCTGCCGCACCGCCGGACGGTGGCGCATGGTCGTCCACCACGGCTCCCCGGTCGCCCGCGGCTTCCGGCCCGAGTGACGGGGGCCCGGCGTCAGCCCGCCGCAGCCTTGAACTGCGTCTCGAACAATTCGGCGTAGAGCCCGCCGGCCCGCAGCAGCTCGGCGTGGCGGCCCCGTTCGACGATCCGGCCCCCGTCGAGCACGAGGATCTGGTCGGCGGCGGCGATGGTCGACAGCCGGTGGGCGATGACGACGGCCGTCCGCCCGGCCAACGCCACTCCCAGCGCCTGCTGGATCAGGGCCTCGTTCTCGGAGTCGAGGTGCGAGGTCGCCTCGTCGAGCACGACCACGGCCGGCGCCTTCAACAGCAGCCGGGCGATCGACAGCCGTTGCTTCTCGCCGCCGGAGAGCCGGTAGCCCCGCTCGCCGACCACCGTGTCGTAGCCGTCGGGCAGGGCGGCGATCACGTCGTGGATGCGGGCGGCCCGGCAGGCGGACACGACCTCCTCGTCGGTGGCCTCGGGCCGGGCGTAGCGGAGGTTGGCGGCGACGCTGTCGTGGAAGAGGTGCGGGTCCTGGCTGACCACCCCCACCGCCCGGCTCACGCTCTCCAGCGTGAGGTCCCGGACGTCGTGGCCGTCGATCCGCACCGATCCCGACGTGACGTCGTAGAGGCGGGGGATCAGTGACGACAACGTCGTCTTGCCGGCGCCGGACGGGCCGACCAGCGCCACCATCGAACCCGGCTCGGCCGAGAACGAGACGCCCCGGAGGACGGGCTCCGACGGTTCGTGGCGCCGTTCCCGGGTGCCCTCGCCCTCCAGCGACTCGATCGACACGGTGGCCGGCGACGGGTAGCGGAACCACACGTCCTCGACGTCGATCCCCCCGGCGACCGGCCGCCGCAGGGGCAGGGCGCCGGGAAGGTCGGAGACGGCCGCCGGAGCGTCGAGGACCTCGAAGACCCGTTCGAAGCTCACGAGGGCCGTGAGGAGGTCGACCCGGGCGCTGGCCAGGTCGGTGAGGGGCGAGTAGAGCTTGGAGACGTAGGCCGCCAGGGCGGTCAGCGTGCCGACCTCGAGCGACCCGGTGATCAGCCCCCGCCCGCCGATCCAGTAGACGGCGGCGGTGCCGATGGCGCCCACCAGGGCCAGGCTCCCGTAGTACAGCCGGCTCTGGACGGCGAGGCGGATGCCGGCCTCCCGGACCGCCGCGGCTTTCTCCGAGAACTCGTCCGCCTCCTGGCGGGGCCGGCCGAACAGCTTCACGAGGAGCGCCCCGGCCACGTTGAGCCGCTCGGCCATCGTCGACGTCATGTGGGCGTTGGCCGTCATGCGCTGACGGGACAGCGTCGCCAGCCGCTTGGCCATCTTCCGGTCGAGGACGACGAAGCCCGGCACCACCAGCAGGGCCAGGACGGTCGCCTGCCAGCTGAGCAGCAGCATGGCGGTCAGCGTCGTGATCAGCGTGAAGAGGTCGGACACGACGGTCGACAGCGTGCCGACGGCCTGCTGGGCGTCGAGGACGTCGTTGCCCATCCGGGACAGCAGCGACCCTGTCTGCGTGTAGGTGAAGAACGCCACGGGCATCCGCTGCACGTGGCTGAACAGCGCCACCCGCAGGTCGTAGATGAGGCCCTCGCCGATGCGGGAGCCGAGCCACCGGTTGAGCAGCCCGAGCGCGGTCATGGTCAGGGCGATGCCGACCGCCGCGGCCACGAGGACGTTGACGCCGCCGGCCGACAGGTTGTGGGCCACCGCCCGGTCGATGAGCGCCTTCAGGACCAGGGCGGGCAGGATCCCGATGACGGCCGTGGCCGCCAGTCCGCCCAGCTGGAGGCCCAGCAGCCCCCGGTAGGGTCCGGCGAAGGCCCACGCCCGGCGGAGCGTGGCCCGGTCGATGCCGCGTTCGAGCTCCGACGGATCCAGACGGGAAGGCGGACGCCAGCGGGCCATGGTGATCGCTCAACGCTTCGCCGGCGCGACCCATTCCCCCTGCCCGGGGCCGAATCAGGGCAAGTTGTCGGCCGCCCAGAAACTCAGCCCGTGGTGATGAGGCGGCCGGAGCGGCTGGCCACCGGGCGGGCCCCGGGAACGGGCGGCGCCTCGACCACGGCCCGCACGGTCCCTTCCCGCTTCTCGTAGCGCACGACGTTGAGGACGGCGGCGTAGACCACCAGCCTTCCGAACAGCAGCAGCCAGGCCAGGACGGCGAAGATGATGCCGAGCGACCCGTAGAGCTGCGACGACGAGGCGACCGTCCGGGGGACGTAGTAGGCGCCGACCGCCTTCAGGATCTCCAGCCCGACCGTGCCGAGGATGGCGCCGGGCACGAGGCTCCCCCAGGGGAGCCTGGTGTTGGGCAGGACCCGCAGCGTCCACAGCCACAGGAAGAAGCTCACGATGATCGTGACGAGGATGCCGACCGGGGCGAGGACGCCGGGCAGCCACCGCAGGGCCGTGGTCACCGCCGCCCCGCCGACGAACAGCACCGCCGCCCCGACGAGCCAGAAGAGCCCGAAGACCTTGTCCTTGACGCCCCGGTCGCGGACCTGCCACACGCCGTTGAAGGCGTTCTGCAGCGCCCCCACGACGCCGAGGCCCGACCACAGCAGGCCGAGGAGACCGACGATCGACGCCGCCTGGCGGCTGCGGCGGGCCGAGGCCACGGCGTCGGTCAGGATCTTGGCGCTGTCGCCCTTGAGCCCGAGGTTCCTGACGAGGTGGCCGGCGACGTCGGTGTGGGAGCCGGCGGCCACGAAGCCGACGACGGCGATGGCCACCAGGATCAGCGGGAAGATCGACAGGAAGGCCGTCAGCGTGAAGGCGGCGGCCAGCTGGTCGCCGCCGACGTCGCCGTAGCGGCGCATCACGGCGGCCACCGGCTTGAGGAACGGCAGCTTGGTGGCGATCCGGTCGAGGAGCGACGGCGACTCCGGTTCCCGGGCCGGCTGCGGACGGGCGACGCGGCCGGCGCCCTTCCCGTCCCCTCCTGTCCCGTCGGTGTGATCGGTCAGCGAGCGGACGGCGGCGGTCGTCACCAGGGCGGCGGACGCCACCGGCACGAGCACCGACTCGACGACGCCGTGCTTCCCGCTGTGCTTCCCGTCGGCCTTCTTCGCCGGCTTCCCGTTCTTTCCAGGCACGAAGGGTGACTTACCCAACCGGTGTGCCATCCTCACCGCGTGACCGTGTACCTGGTCGGGGCCGGCCCCGGAGACCCCGGCCTGATCACCGTGCGGGGCGCCGAGGTCCTGGCCCGGGCCGACGTCGTCGTCTACGACCGGCTGTCGGTGGCCAGCCTGCTCGACCTGGCGCCGGCCGCCGCCGAGCGCATCAGCGTGGGCAAGGCGCCGGGCCGGGCCAGCCTGCCCCAGGCCGACATCAACGCCCTCCTGGTCGAGAGGGGCAAGGCCGGCGAGGAGGTGGTGCGGCTCAAGGGCGGCGACCCGTTCGTCTTCGCCCGGGGCGGGGAGGAGGCGGCGGCCCTGCTGGCCGCCGGCGTCCCCTTCGAGGTCGTGCCGGGGATCACCTCGGCGGTGGCCGTCCCGGCCTACGCCGGCCTGCCGGTGACCTACCGGGGGCTGGCGTCGTCGTTCACGATCGTCACCGGCCAGGAAGGCGAGGCCGGCGTCCCCGTCGACTGGGAGGCGGTGGCCCGGGTCGGCGGCACCGTCGCCGTCCTCATGGGGGTGGCCAAACGGGAAGGGATCGCCCGGCGGCTGATGGCCGGCGGCCTCCCGCCCGAGACCCCGGTGGCCGCCGTGACCTGGGGCACCCGGCCCGAGCAGCGCACCGTCCGCACGACGCTCGGCCGCCTGGCGGCGACGCCGATCGAGTCGCCGGCGGTGCTCGTGGTCGGTGCGGTGGCCACGCTGGAGTTCCCCTGGTACGAAGGCCGGCCGCTGTTCGGGAGACGGATCATCGTGACCCGGGCCCGGGAACAGGCCTCGGGCCTCGTCGAGCGGCTCCATGAGCTCGGGGCGGCGACGGTGGAGCTGCCGGTGATCGAGATCGCCGAGCCGCCCGACGGCGGCGCCGCCCTCCGGGAGGCGGCCCGTCGGGTGGGCGACTACGACTGGGTGGCCTTCACGTCGGCCAACGCCGTCGTCCGCTTCTTCGCTGCCCTCGGCGACGTCGGCGCCGACAGCCGGGCGCTGGGCGGCCGCCGGGTGGCGGCCATCGGGCCGGGGACCGCCGAAGCCCTGGCCGGCGCCGGCGTCCGGGCCGATATCGTCCCCGAGCGGTTCGTGGCCGAGTCGCTGCTCGATGCGTTCCCGTCGGGGCCGGGCCGCGTGCTGCTGCCCCGGGCGGCCGTGGCCCGCGACGCGCTCCCGGCCGGCCTCGCCGAACGGGGCTACGCGGTCGACGTCGTCGAGGCCTACCGCACGGTCGTCGGCCGGCCCGCCCCCGAGGCCCTGGCCGCCGTCGCCACCGCCCACGCCGTCACGTTCACGTCGTCGTCGACGGTGACCAACTACCTGGCGGTGGTCGGCGACGCGCCCGTCCCCCCGGTGGTGGCCTGCATCGGGCCGATCACCGCCGAGACCGCCCGGGCGGCCGGCCTCACCGTGGACGTCGTCGCCCCCGAGCACACGATCGACGGCCTGGTGCGCGCCCTGATCGAGGCGCTGGGGCCGGACGGGCGAAGAAACGACGAACGCCGCGGTTGATTCCCGGCGGCCGGCGCCACCTACCGGGGACAGTTGGGGACATGGGCGCTCGAAGGGGATGGGCGCCTATCGGTCGAAAGGTTCAGTCGTGAACACATTGCGTCTCGCCCTGTCCGCCGCGCTGGCCGCCCTCGTGGTCGGCGGACTCGCCTCGATGCCGGCCCAGGCCGCGACGCCGGTCAAGGCCCCGGCCGCCGCCCCCGCCTCGACCCGGAGCGGGACGTGGGACGGGCGTGTCGAGAAGGACGGCGGGCACTACGACGACGTCGGCCGGGCCTGCCCCGAGTCGGAGCAGATCTGCTACGACATCGTGGCCCGCTACCGGATCGTGCCGCTCAATGCCTCCGCCGCCAAGGCCGTCAAGAAACTGGCCGGCGGCCAGGCCCGGCTGACCGGTCATCTCAGCCCGGCGCAGGACTCGCACCACATGGGCACGCTGTTCGTCCGCAAGGCCGAGCGCCCCGCGCCGGCGGCGAAGACGGTGCAGGTCGACGACAAGAGCGACGGCCAGACCGTGACCCTCCGGCCCGGCGACCACCTGACCGTGGTGCTCCACTCGACCTACTGGCAGTTCGACGCCCCCAGCGATCCAGCCGTGGTCTCGGCCGACGGTGACCCGTCCTACGCCGGCGGCGGGCCGAAGTGCGGTCCTCCGGGCAGCGGCTGCGGGACGGTGACCGCCCATTACACCGCCGGCCACGACGGCAAGGCGGTGGTGTCGGCCGACCGCACCAGCTGCGGCGAGGCGATGCGCTGCACGCCGGCCCAGTCCCGCTGGTCGGTCAGGGTCAAGGTCGCCGGCTGAGAGGCTTCAGCGGTCGCGGTGGGCGACGAAGGCGGCCAGCTCGGTGAGGGCCGCCTTCGCCCCGGCCGTCAGCGCCGCCCGGTCGCGGGCGGCCACGGCGTCGGCGGCCAGCTGGTCGACGAGCCGCTCGGTCTCGTCCCGGGCGCCGGTCTCGACCATGAGCGCCTGGATGGCGGCCACCTCGTCGTCGCCCAGGTCGGGGTAGCCCACCCGGTCGAGCAGGCCCCGCCCGGCGGCGCCGGCCCGGGCGGTGGCGATCGCCAGCAGCGGCGTCGGCTTGCCCTCCCGGAGGTCCTCGCCGACCGGCTTGCCGGTCACGGCCGGGTCGCCGAAGGTGCCGAGGACGTCGTCGCGCATCTGGAACGCCTCGCCCAGCGGGAGCCCGTAGGCCGACAGCGGCCCGGCCAGCTCGCCGAGCCGGCCCATGAGGGCCGCCCCGAGGTGCAGCGGCCGCTCGACGGTGTACTTGCCCGACTTGTAGCAGGCGATCCGGCGGGCCATCGACTGGTCCCGCCGGGCCTCGGCCGTGCCGACGAGGTCGAGGGCCTGGCCGATGTTGAGCTCGACCCGCAGTTCGTTGAAAACCGCCATCGCCTCCCTCGGCACGTCGACCATCAGGAGGTCGGCGTAGACGAAGGCGAGGTCGCCGACGAGGATGGCGACGCCCTCCCCGAACCGCCGGGCCTCGCCCCGCCAACCCGAGGCGGCGTGGCGGGCGGCGAAGTCGACGTGGACGCAGGCCCGGCCCCGCCGCAGCTCCGACCCGTCCATCACGTCGTCGTGGAGGAGGGCGAAGGCATGGAGGAGCTCGAGGGCGGCGCCGGCGTCGACCACCGTCCGGTCGCCCGGGGCGCCGCCGGCGCCGACGTAGGCCCAGAGACAGAAGGCCGGCCGGAGCCGCTTCCCGGCGTCGAGGACGAAGCGGCGCAGCGCATCCAGCGGCGGCAGAAGCCCGGCGTCGACCAGCCCCCACCGGGCCGTCTCGGCTTCGAGGAGGGCGTCGATGCGGCCCTCCACCGGCGGCGCCACCACCGCCAGGCTCGGCGGGACGCCGGCCGGGCTCAACCCGACCCGCAGTAGCTGCCGGCCTGGATGTTCGTGACCTTGCCGGCGTCGGTCAGAGCCGTGATCGCGCCGAGGATCGGACCCTTGTCGGTCGTGATGTAGTACCCCGGGCCCTGCTCCCCCCGGGCGATGTTCACGTCGGTGCCGTAGGCCGCCTTGAGCTGGGCCCCCGTCGAGCCGATGCCGATCCCCTTGTCGGTGTGGAACGGCAGCGTCGTGGCCGCCGGCGCCCCGAGGTACCAGCCGGCGAAGCCCGGCTGGCCGGCCCCGGCCTGGGAGACGACCTCGTTGACGAGCACCTGGAAGTTGGCCCACTGGAGCCGCCGGGTGGCGTGGCAGGGCTGGCCGACCGGGAGCGGCGTGTTCTTGTCGGGCTGGCCCAGCGCCTGCATGAGGGCCTGGATCGTGCGGGCGGCCTGGGTCCCGAACGGCAGGGCGGGGCCGAGCCCGTCCGGGGCGAGGACGATCGAGTCCTTCGTCAGCGCCACCGTCGTCGTCGTGGCCTCCGTCGACGTGGTCGTTGGAGCCGACGTCGTGGTGGAGGCTTCGTTCTTGCCCTTGGAACAGCCGGCGCCGGCCCCGGCGAGGAGCACCACCGACAGCAGGACGAGCGCGGCCCGGCGGAGGGGGATGGCGGTCATGGCCGCGCACAGTAGCCAAGGGGCGCCCTCGCCGGCGGTCAAGACGGAATACCCTGCGCACGGAATGCCCCGGTTCCTCACTCCGGAGTGGATCGCCGCCCTCGACGCCGCCGCCCGGGAGGCGGCCGTCCCGGCCGGCGTCCGCCTCA
>JAICYE010000491.1 GCA_025934385.1 Acidimicrobiia bacterium
CGAGCGCCACGGCGAGGAGCCCGGCCAGCGCGGTCGGCCACCACCGCTGGCGCCGCGCCCGCCGGCCGGGCGGCGGCGCGTCGGGCGCCGGGGTCTCCGTGGCCGTCGCCGTCGCGCCCGGCTCCGGCGCCGTCGCGCCCGGCTCCGGCTCCGGCGGGGTCGTGGGGTCGTCGCCCGGTGGGGGGGTGGCGTCGTCGAGGGCAGGCTCCCGGGTGCTCGTCGGGCGGCGAGCCTATCCGGCGCCGCGGCCGGGGCCAGCGCGGCGGAGCCCGGGCGCGTTGACTGGTCGGCCGCCGGCCGGAGGAGGATCATGGGCCCATGCCGACGCGTCGGACGGCGGCTCGCTGTCACGGCGCCGGTTCGTGTAGGGCGCGACCATGGGGTGCGACCGGTCGCGCTGAAGGGGGCATTGACGGCCGTCACTGCCGTTCGAGCGCAACAGGTCGCACCCCATGGTGGCCCAGGGGAACCGACGAAGCCGGACTGCGGACTCAGCGGATGGTGAGTTCGACCTCCGGGGCGTAGGAGAGCGCCAGCCCCACGACGAGCGCCCGCCGCCGGCAGCCCCGCCCGGACCGGCGTTCAACACTCACAGTATGGGAACGATACGAACGCCGGTCCCCGGCACAAGGGGTCAGTTCCAGTCGCGGCGGGTGGGCGGCATGCCGGAGCGGCCGTACTCGTCGGTCTTCGTCCCCAGCACCTGGTGGATGGCGATCCCGCCGTCTTCGAAGCCGAGCGCCGACGCCGCCATGTACAGCCGCCAGACCCGGGCCCGGCCCATGCCGGCCAGGGCGACGGCCCGGTCCCAGTCGGCCTCGAGGTTGGCCAGCCAGGCCCGCAGCGTGCGGGCGTAGTGCTCCCGGAGTGACTCGACGTCGCGGACCTCGAAGCCGGCCCGCTCCATGCCGAGCACCACGTCGCCGACGTCGATCAGTTCCCCGTCGGGGAACACGTAGCGGGCCATGAACGACCGCCGGCCGAGGCGGGAGCCGCCGGCCGCCGAGATGGCGTGGTTGAGCAGGCGCCCTCGGGGCGCCAGCAGGCCGTACAGCGTGGCGAAGTACTCGGCGGCGTGCTCCGACCCGACGTGCTCGAACATCCCCACCGACGAGATGGCGTCGAAGGTCTCGCCGGACAGCGTCCGGTAGTCCTGCAGGCGGATCTCGACCCGGTCGTCGAGCCCGGCCGCCCGCACCCGGTCCCGGGCCGCCGCCGCCTGCTCGGCGCTGATCGTCACGCCCACGACCCGGACGCCGTGCCGGGTGGCGGCGTGCAGCGCCAGCGATCCCCAGCCGCAGCCGACGTCGAGCAGTCGGGCGCCGGGTCGTTCGTGGAGGCCGAGCTTGCGGCAGATCAGCTCGTGCTTGGCCTCCTGGGCCTCGGCCAGCTCCGTGTGCCGGTCGACGAAGCGGGCGCAGGAGTACGTCATCGCCGGGCCGAGGACGATCCGGTAGAAGTCGCCGCTCACGTCGTAGTGGTGGCTGATCGACCGGGCGTCGCGCCGGAGGGAGTGCCGCCACCCCCGGGCCCGGTGCTCCTCCGGCGGCGGCGCCGGGGGCCTTCCGACGGCGCCGAGGCGGGCGGCCGCCCGCGCCACCGCCGGCACGACCTTCGCCCCGAAGCGGAGATCGCCAGGGGCGGCGTCCCGCAGGGCGCTGAGGAGAGCGAACAGGTCGCCGTCGAAGTCGAGCTCGCCGGCCACGTAGGCCCGGGCCAAGCCGAGCTGGCCCGGCGCCCACAGCAGCCGCCGGATGGCGGCCGGGGCAACCACCCGCACCGAGCCCGGGGCGTCGGGCGGGCCGCAGCTCGTCCCGTCCCAGAACAGGAACCGCACCGCCGGCGCCGGCCCGAGCAGGGCGGCGATCACCGGTTCGAGCCGGGCGGCCACGCCCCGCCCCGGGCCACCCTCACCCGGACGGCGGAGGGGCGGAGGCGGCGACGGCGGAGCAACGCGCCCGGCGCCGATCCGGCCCGTCTCGATCATGTGGGAAGAGATCCTGTTCGCCACAACGAAAGCTCTATCCCAGGTCAGCCGCCGTCAATCGCTTCATTCGATGGCTGGGGTCGCCACTGCGGCAGAAGGGTTCCTTCGTCGTCGACGGGCTCGAACCAGACCCGCATCGGCATGCCGGCCTCGAGCTCGGCCCGGCCCGGCAGGTAGCCGACGAGCCGGGCCTCGGGAGCGTCGTCGAGTTCCACCAGCACGACCGTGTAGGGGACGGGGAAGGCCCGGTGGGTCTGGTGCTCCACCGTCGTCCAGGAGTAGAGGCGGCCGTGGCCCGACACGGTCCGCCATACCGTGTCCCAGCTGCCGCAGGTGGCGCAGTAGGCCCGGGGCGGATGCAGCACGGCTCCGCAGGCGGCGCAGGCGCACACGGCCAGCTCCTCCCGGGCGGCGGCGGCGAAGAAGC
>JAICYE010000603.1 GCA_025934385.1 Acidimicrobiia bacterium
CTGACCACAAGGAGAGCGGTTGACCGAGAGCTTCGACGTCATCGTGATCGGCGCCGGACCGGCCGGCGAGAACGCCGCCGGCCGCTGTGCCCGGGGCGGCCTGTCGGCGGCCGTCGTCGAGCGGGAGCTGGTGGGCGGCGAGTGCTCCTACTGGGGCTGCATCCCCTCGAAGGCCCTCATCCGCCCGGGCGACGCGATCGCCGCCGCCCGCCGGGTGCCCGGCGCCGCCGAAGCGGTCACCGGTCCGATCGACGTCACCGCCGCCCTCGGCTGGCGCGACGACCTCGTCGGCCATTGGGACGACACGGGCCAGCTGCCCTGGCTCGAGGAGCGCAACGTGACGCTGGTGCGGGGCGCCGCCCGGCTGGCCGGCCAGCGTGTCGTCGAGGTGACGGCGGGCGACGGGACCGTGCGGCTCCTCTCTGCCCGACGGGCCGTCGTGCTCGCCACGGGCACGGCGGCGGTGATCCCGCCGATCCCCGGGCTGGCCGAGGCCCGGCCGTGGGACAACCGCAGCATCACCGCCGCCAAGGACATCCCCCGCCGGCTGATCGTCCTCGGCGGCGGCGCCATCGGCGCCGAGATGGCCCAGGCCATGCGCCGCCTCGGTAGTGAGGAGGTCACGGTCGTCGAGGGGCTCGACCGCCTGCTGGCCAAGGAGGAGCCGTTCGCCGGCCAGCAGGTGCGAGAGGCCTTCGAGGGCGAGGGGATCCGGGTGATCACCGGAGCCAAGATGACCCGGGTCGAGCGACCGGCCGGTGCCGCACCGCTGCACGCCACCCTGGAAGGCGGCACGGTGGTCGAGGCCGACGAGATCCTCGTGGCCGTCGGCCGGCGCCCGAGGACCGACGACCTCGGACTCGACAGCGTCGGCCTCGAGGCCGGCAAGCCGGTGGAGGTCGACGGGCGGTTGCGGGCCACGGGCGTGGCCGGGGGCTGGCTCTACGCCGTCGGCGACTGCAACGGGGTGGCGCTGTTCACCCACATCGGGAAGTACCAGGCCCGCATCGCCGCCGACGTGATCCTCGGCCAGGAGATCACCGACCGGTCCAGCCGCGACGCCGTCCCCCGGGTGACCTTCACCGATCCCCAGGTCTGCGCCGTCGGCCTCACCGAGGCCCAGGCCCGGGAGCGGGGTCTCGACGTGAAGGTCGTCGACCACCCGACCGGGGGCGTGGCCGGCGGCAGCGTCACCGCCAAGGACTTCGCCGGCACCAGCCGGCTGGTCGTCGACCGGCGCCGCCGGGTGATCGTGGGCGCCACCTTCACCGGCCCGGGCACCGCCGACCTCCTCCACTCCGCCACCGTGGCCATCGTCGGCGAGGTGCCGCTCGACCGGCTCTGGCACGCCGTCCCGACCTTTCCCACCGTCAGCGAGGTGTGGCTGCGGCTGCTGGAGGCGTACGGCCGCTGACCGGCTCAGATGCTGACCGCGTCACCGGCCAGCTTCGCCTCGACCAGGGGGCCGGTGGCCAGCGGGAACTCCATCCGGGTGGCCCCGGCCTGGATGGTGAGCACGTGCACGCCCTGATAGCGGCGGTGCGGATCGACCCGGATGTCGGTGATCCGGGCCCGGGGCAGGATGGTCCGGGCCAGGGACAGCTTGTCGCCGTTGC
>JAICYE010000192.1 GCA_025934385.1 Acidimicrobiia bacterium
CTGGTCGATCGGATCATTGAGTTCCGAGAACGCGTTGGCCAACTCCCGGCCGGCCACGATGACCTCGAAGCGCTCGACGAGGGCGGCGTCGTCGCGGTGGGGCCGGGCCAGCGGCGAGACCTCCCGCGGGTAGTCGAGGACGAACGTCGGGCCGGCGATGGCGTGCTCGGTCGTCTTCTCGTAGATCTCGAGGACGAGCTTGCCCGGCCCCCACTTCGGGTCGTAGGGCACGCCGAGATCGTCACAGATCCGGTGGAGGTCGGCCGGGGCCATCGACGGGTGGACATCGACGCCGGCATGCTCCTGGATGAGCTCCCGGAGGGTGCGCCGGGGCCAGGGCGGGGCGAGGCCGAGAGTGCGCCCGTCCCCGGGACGCTCGGAGGAGGGGTCGCTCGGGAAGGGGACGGTGGTCGAGCCGGTGGCCTCCTGGGCGGCGTGGGCGACCAGCTCCTCGGTCAGCGTCATCATGTCGGTGTAGTCGGCGTAGGCCTGGTAGGCCTCGAGCATCGTGAACTCGGGGTTGTGCCGGGTCGAGAGCCCCTCGTTGCGGAACACCCGGCCGATCTCGTAGACCCGCTCGAATCCCGCCACGATCAGCCGCTTCAGGTACAGCTCGGGGGCGATCCGCAGGTAGAGGTCCATGTCGAGGGCGTTGTGGTGGGTGACGAAGGGGCGGGCGGCGGCGCCACCGGGGACGGGGTGGAGGACGGGCGTCTCCACCTCGACGTAGGCCCGGGCGTCGAGGAAGCGGCGGATGGCGCTGATGGCGGCGAAGCGGACCTGGAAGACCCGGCGGGCCTCGTCGTTGACGATGAGGTCGACGTAGCGACGCCGGAACCGGGTGTCGACGTCGGACAGGCCGTGCCACTTGTCGGGCAGCGGCCGGAGCGACTTGGCCAGCAGCGTGAAGGCGCGGACCTTGACGGACAGCTCCCCCCGGCGGGTGGTCATGACCTCGCCCTCGACGCCGACCCAGTCGCCGAGGTCCAGCCGGGCGAACTCGGCCATCACCTCCTCGCCCACCTCGGCCTGGGAGACGAAGAGCTGGATGGCGGCGGTGCCGTCCCGGAGGGTGGCGAAGATCAGCTTGCCCTGCCGGCGGATGAGCAGGAGCCGGCCGGCGACCCGGACGGTGGCGCCGGTCTCGGTGCCGGGCTCGAGTCCGCCGTACTCGTCGTGGAGCGACTGCGCCGTCCGGTCGCGGTCGAAGCGGACGGGGTAGGGCTCGCCGCCGGCGGCCCGGATGGCCTCGACCTCGGCGACGCGCCGGGCGTACTCGTCGACCACGACGGGTTCGCCGAACGCCTCGCCACTCGGAATCCCCTCGGGGGAGATCGTCTGGTCAGTCATCGGTTCCGCTCGTACACGATCCGCAGACCGTAGAGCGTCAGCCAGGGTTCCTGGTGCTGGATGGTGGTCGACAGCGGGGCGATGAGGGCGGCCAGCCCGCCGGTGGCGACCACGGTGCAGTCGCCGAGCTCGTGCACGAAGCAGCGCACGAGGTGGTCGACCTGGCCGGTGAACCCGTGGATGGCCCCCGACTGGATCGACTCCACCGTCGACTTGCCGATGACGTTGCGGGGCGGGACGAGCTCGACCTTGCGGAGGCCGGCGGCCCGGCCGAAGAGGGCGTCCATCGACACCTCGATGCCCGGGAAGATGGCGCCGCCGAGGTACTCGCCCTTGGCGCTGACGGCGTCGAGCGTGGTGGCGGTGCCGAAATCGACGACGATGCTCGGGCCGCCGTAGAGGTCGTAGGCGGCCACGGCGTTGGCGATGCGGTCGGCGCCGACCTCCTTGGGGTTCTCGTAGAGGATCGGCATGCCGGTGCGGACGCCGGGCTCGATCACGCAGGGCGCGACCCCGAAGTGGCGCTCCGACATCTGCCGCAGGGCGGCAGTGACGCTCGGGACGACCGAAGAGATGGCGATGCCGGTGATCTGCTCCGTCGGGGTGACGCCGTGCCAGCCGAGGAACTGCCGCAGGAGGAGGGCGAGCTCGTCGGACGTCCGCTCGGCCACCGTGACGATCCGCCAGTGGTCGACGAGGTCGCCGTCCTTGCCGTCGGTGCCGGGCGTGCCGGCGCCGTCGGGCCCGAACAGGCCGATGAGGGTCTGGGTGTTGCCGACGTCGATGGCGAGCAGCATGCGTTCCTATTCGAGGTCGAGGGCGATGTCGAGGACGGGCGCCGAGTGGGTCAGGGCGCCGACGGAGATGAGGTCGGCGCCGGCGGCGGCGTAGGCGGCGACGGTGTCGAGGCTGACGCGGCCCGACACCTCGATCGGCAGGGCGCCGGCGGCCAGGGCCACCGCCTTGGCGACCTCGTCGGGCGTCATGTTGTCGACCAGGGCGAGGTCCGCTCCGGCGGCCTTGGCCTCGGCCAGCTGGTCGAGCGTGTCGCACTCCACCTCGACCATGGCGCCGGGCCAGCGGGTGCGGGCCCGGTCCACCGCGTCGGCGATCCCGCAGTGCCGCAGGTGGTTGTCCTTGACGAGGACGGCGTCGGACAGGTTGCCCCGGTGGTTGGCGCCGCCGCCGGCCCGGACCGCCGCCTTCTCGAGGGCTCGGAGCCCTGGAGTGGTCTTGCGGGTGTCGCGGATACGGCACCGGCCAGGCTCGGCTACGGCGCCGGTCGCCGCGTCCACGTAGGCGTGGGTCAGCGTGGCGACGCCGGACAGATGGCCCAGGAAGTTGAGGGCGGACCGCTCGCCGGTGAGGATCGAGCGGAGCGGCCCGGCCACGGTGCCGATGCGTTGCCCGGCCTCGAGGCGGTCGCCGTCCTGCGCGTCCCAGCTCACGGTCACGGCGGGGTCGAGCTGGGCGAACACCTCGCCGGCGGCGGCGGTCCCGGCCAGCACGCCGGCCCTGCGAGCGACGAAGGACCCGGTCCCGGCGGCATCGATCGGGATGAGGGCACTCGACGTGAGGTCGCCGAGCACGCCGACGTCCTCCGCCAGCGCCCGGGCGACCGCCTCCCGGACGGACCTGACGGGCGGGTCGAAGTCGCCGCTCACCGTCTCCGGCCCTCCGGCTCCGGCACGGCGGCGGTGGCGGCCGGCACCCGCACCCGCCGGCCAGGGCCGAAGTGGACGATGCGCTCCAGCGGCTGGCGGGGGTCGGGGAAGTCGAGGCGGCGGTGGCAACCCCGGGACTCGTGGCGCTCGATGGCGGCCGCCACGACCGCCCGTCCGACCGTCAGGAGGTTGCCGAGCTCGGCGACGTCGCGCCCGTCGGCCGGGCCGGCGGCGAGGACGGCCTCGACGGCGGCGACGGCGTCCGCCGCCCGCGCCAGGCCCGGCCCGTCCCGGAGGACGCCGGCGAAGGTGGTCATACCGCGCTGCAGCCGATCCCGCAGGAGTCCCACCTCCAACTGGCGTTCATTTACCGGCCTATCGTCGGAAAACGAACGCCGGTTCGGGGCACGGGGCGCAGTGGCGTCGTCGAGCGGCACGCCGCGCATGGCGCCGGTCGGTTCGGGCCCGGTGCGGCCGCCGGCGATGGCCATGGCGGTCCGGTGGCCGAAGACCAGACCCTCCAGGAGGGAGTTCGACGCCAGGCGGTTGGCGCCGTGGACTCCGGTGCAGGCGGCCTCGCCGCAGGCCCACAGGCCCGGCAGGGAGGCGGCGCCGTCGACGTCGGTCACCACGCCGCCGCAGAGGTAGTGGGCGGCCGGCGCCACGGGCAGCCACTCCCGGGTCGGGTCGAGACCGGCGTCCCGGCAGTGGGCCCAGATCGTGGGGAACCGGCGGGGGAAGTCGTCGATCGACGTGGCGTCGAGCCACAGGTGGTCGAGGCGCCGCTCGACGAGACGGCGGGATATGGCCCGAGAGACGACGTCGCGGGGGGCTAGGTCGGCCAGCGGGTGCTCGGCGGCCATGAAGGCCACGCCCCGGTCGTCCCGGAGCAGGGCGCCCTCGCCCCGCAGGGCCTCGGACAGGAGCGGCCGGGGCATGACCGGGTGGTGGAGGGCGGTCGGGTGGAACTGCATGAACTCCACGTCGGCCACCGCCGCCCCGGCGGCCAGGGCCATGGCCACACCGTCGCCGGTCGACAGGGCCGGGTTCGTCGTCACCGAGTACAGCTGCCCGGCCCCGCCGCAGGCCAGGACGACGTGGCGGGCGGACACGACCACCGGGGCGACCCCGCCGGGGGGGACGGCGACCACGCCGGCCGCCCGTCCTCCCTCCGTATATATGGAGAGCGCCAGCCACCCCTCCCGCACGGTCACCCCGGGGTGGCCGGCGGTGGCGGCCACCAGCGCCCGCTCGACCTCGTGGCCGGTGGCGTCGCCGCCGGCGTGGACGACCCGGGCCAGCGAGTGGCCGCCCTCCCGGGCCAGCGCCAGCGGCCCGGAGCCGGGGCCCGAGCCGTCGCCGGCCCGATCCCGGTCGAACTCGGCGCCCAGCGCCATCAGCTCCCGGAGCCGGTCCGGGCCCTCCCCGACCAGGATCCGCACCGCCTCCGGGTCACACAGGCCCCCGCCGGCCGACAGGGTGTCGGAGAAGTGCAGGGCGGGCGAGTCGGCCGGCGCCAGCGCCGCCGCCACCCCGCCCTGGGCGTAGCGGGTGGCGGACGCCGCCAGTTCACCCTTGGTCAGGATCGTGACCGAGAGGCCGGCCTCGGCGGCGGTGCGGGCGGCGGTGAGGCCGGCCACGCCCGAGCCGAGGACGAGTACCTCGGTCACATCAGCTCAGTTCCGAGACCAGGTCGAAAGGGCCGTCGGGGCCGGTCACCGTGGGGTCGGGCACCGGCCGGTTCCGGTCGTCGACGTGGACGATGGTCGGGGTGAACCCCTCGAGCTCGGCGTCCTCGTAGTCGGCGTAGGTGATCACGATCACCCGGTCGCCGGGCTGCACCAGGCGGGCGGCGGCGCCGTTGAGCGTGACCTGCCCGGGCCCGCCGACGATGGCGTACGTCTCGAACCGGGCGCCGTTGTCGATGTCGAGGACGGCGACCTTCTCCCACTCGAGGATGTCGGCCAGCTCCATGAGCCCGGGGTCGAGCGAGATCGAGCCGACGTAGTTGAGGTCGGCCCCGGTCACCTTCGCCCGGTGGATCTTCGACTTCATCATCGTGCGGCGCACAGGCCCTCCTCGGCGGGGGCGACGGCAACTCCCAGGTCGACGACCGCCCCCTCGGCGTCGACGTGGATGGTCATGTTGTCGATCAGACGGACGTCGCCCACCCGGGCGGACACCGCCACCAGCACCTCACCGTCGAGCACGTGGACCGGCGCCAGCGTGTCGGTCGCCACCACCTCGGCGTACTCCAGCCGGACGAGCTCCTCGGTCGTGAGGACGTTGGCCACCACCCGGCGCAGCCGGGCGGCGTCGCGCTCCCCGGCGGCCACGACCAGATCGGCACCGGCCCGCAAGCCCCGGTGGAGCACCGTGGCCGCCTC
>JAICYE010000084.1 GCA_025934385.1 Acidimicrobiia bacterium
CCTGGGCCTCGTCATGGGGGATGTCGCCGCGGTCGAGTGCCTGGCGTTCGAGGTCGGTGATCTCGTCGAGCCGGCGGTCGATGTCCTCCCCGAGGCCCGACAGCTCGTGGCGCTCCAGCTCCTCCCGGCGCCGGCGGGCGATGCGCTCCAGCAGCTGGCGGAGCCCGTCGAGCTGGCGCCCGTCGGCCGTGCGCATCCCGCTCTGCAGCGCCCGGCGGAGGGCGGCGTTGATATCGCCGTGGTACAGGAGGTCGTCGGCGATCTCGCCCAGCACGCCCTCGGCGTCGAGCTCGAAGCCCGTCTGCGTGCCGTCCCACCGGCTGTACCGGTACCGCCGTGCCATGACCGGCGAGGGTACCTGAAGGTCCGATATTCCCCGCCCGGACGTCGGGCGTCACGAAGTCGTAGCATCAGCGGCGAGGGGAGGCGCAACGAATCCCCTCGCGGGCCTGCGGAAGAGAGGAGATTCCAATGCGCAAACTCCCTGGCCTGTTCACCGTCGTCGCCGCCGTCACCGTCCTGTCCTCCGTGAACGTGGCGTTCGCCACGCCGCCCTCGGGACAGTTCAGCGAGACCGAATACGGGCGCGGTCAGCAGGGCGCCAACGGCAAGGTTTTCGCCGGCTCCGGACATGACGTCGACTCCTCGACCTACACGGTGGCCCCCGGCGGGGACACCGGTTGGCGGACCGGCCCGGGCAGCACGGCGCTGATCGTCACCACGGGTTCGCTGAAGGTCGAACAGGCCGAGGGCTGCGCCAGCCAGGATCTCGCCGCCGGGAAGGCCCTCGTCCTGTCGCCGGGCCAGTTCCGCCTTCTCAACACCGGCCAGCAACCGGTGGAGCTGCTGGCCAACTTCACCAACCTCCCCCACGGCGGCGGAACGCCGCTCGTGGACGGGGCGGCGGAAACGGCACCGCCCTGTGCCGGCTTCGGCGCCGCCGCCGTGCCCAGCGGGATTTCCACCTCGAAGTCGTTCCGGGGCGACCCTTCGCCCTACTTCAGGCAGGAGCCTCACGCCGGCCACGGTGGCGGTTCGGCCTACGGCCCCTCGCAGGAGCTGCAGATCGAGGCGGGCAAGGACGCCTTCATGGGCACGTTCACCCTCCAGCCCGGCTTCAGTACCGGCTGGTTCTCCCACACGCCGCACGTCGCCATCCTCACCAAGGGGACGTGGGCCTTCTACGAAGCCCGCGACGGGAAGTGCGAGAAGGTCGAGGAGTACCACGCCGGCGACGCCTGGATTCACCCGGTGCACCGCCACCTCGGTGCCGTCGAGGGCAACGAACCGGCTGAGATCACGCTGTTCGGGTTCAACCTGAAGCACGGCGAGGCGATGCCGGTCTTCAACAGCCAACCCGACCACTTCGACTTCTTGTACGCCCCGCCGTCGGAGTGCCCGACCCAGCTCCGTTAGGAACGCGCCCGGTAGGTGGCCCGGCCGGCCTGGGCGTCCTTGTTGAGGCGCTTCGAGAGGTGAAGCCCTTCCAGGACGAACTCGACGGCCGAGGCCACCTCGGCCGGCGCCTCGCCGACCTCGAGATCGCCGAGCGTCTCCTTGATGCCCGGCAGGTCGGCGAAGCCGGCGTAGGCCGAGGAGGGGACGTCGTCGCCGGTGTCGACCGAGAGGCCCTGGTCGAAGGCGGCGACGAGGTCGCGGAACCGCTCGGGGCGGCACCACGCCCGCCACGTCTCGAGCACCGCGCCCTTGAGGAGCCGTTCGATGATCTCGCCGTCGCGGCCCTCCTCCAGCGACTCGATCTCCACCTTGCCGCCGGTGGAGGCGGCCAGCGACGCCAGGTCGCTGACCCGGGGCACGGCCTCGGGTTCGCCGAGCCGCAGCGCCCGCCGGACGGCGTTGGCCACCAGCGTCTCCTGGTTGGCGATCGACAGCCGCACCGAGACGCCCGAGCGCTGGTTGACCTGGGTCGAGCGGCGGGCCTGGTGGGTGATCGCCGCCACCACCTCGGCCATGTAGGCGGGGACGGTCACCTGCACCCCGGGGGCGTGCAGCGGACGGGCCTCCTGGGCCACCACCGCCATCTCGGTGTCGAGCCCCGTCGGGTAGTGGGTGCGGATCTGGGCCCCGAAGCGGTCCTTCAGCGGGGTGATGATCCGGCCCCGGTTCGTGTAGTCCTCGGGGTTGGCCGACGCCAGCAGCATCACGTCGAGCGGGAGGCGGACCTTGTAGCCCCGGATCTGGACGTCGCGCTCCTCGAGCACGTTGAGGAGGCCGACCTGGATGCGCTCGGCGAGGTCGGGCAGCTCGTTGATGGCGAAGATCCCCCGGTTGGTGCGGGGGACGAGGCCGTAGTGGATCGTGAGCTCATCCGCCAGGTAGCGGCCCTCGGCCACCCGGATCGGGTCGACCTCACCGATGAGGTCGGCGATCGACGTATCCGGCGTGGCCAGCTTCTCGCCGAAGCGGCGGGAGCGGTGCACCCAATCGATCGGCGTGTCGTCGCCCCGCTCGGCCACGAGGTCGCGGGCCGACTTCGAGATGGGGTGGTAGGGGTCGTCGTTGATCTCGCTGCCGGCGACGATCGGCGACCACTCGTCGAGCAGGTCGACCAGCGAGCGGATGATGCGGGTCTTGGCCTGGCCCCGCTCGCCGAGGAGGATCACGTCGTGGCCGGCCAGCGGGGCGTTCTCCAGCTGCGGGAGCACGGTGTCGTCGTACCCCAGCAGGCCGGTCACGATCGGCTGCCCGGCGGCCATGCGGGCCATGGCGTTGGCCCGCACCTCGTCCTTGACCGGCCGGGACTCCCAGCCGGACTGGCGCAATTCCCCGATGGTCTGCGGACGGTCTGCCATGGAGGCGGAGGGTAGCGGTCAGTCGCGGCCGCGGCGCATGGGGTGCTGGGGCGGGATCTCGATCAGCACCAGCATGAGCCCGTCGGGGTCGCGGATGCGGGCCTCCCGCAGGCCCCACGGCTCGTCGACGGGGGCCTCGACGACCTCGACGCCGGCGTCGGCCAGCCGTTCGCACTCGGCGTCGACGTCGCGGACGTGGAGCCAGATCGACAGCTTGTCGTCGGTCACCGGGCCGGCCGAGCGGGACAGCTCGAGCAGCCCGCCGCCGAGGAAGAACACCGTCCCGCTGCCCCACTCCCGGAACACGTGGAGCCCGAGGACGTCGCGGTAGAAGGCGACCGACGTCTCGTAGTCGACGGGACGGTACAGGACACGGCTCTGGAGGACTTCCACCTCGTAACCTTCTCACGCAATGAGCGATTGGCTTGCCCGTGAGGCCGAGGGCGACCTCCACCAGCGCTTCGTCGAGCCGGAATTCGACGCCTCCGGCTGGGAGCCGATCGCCGTCCCGGGCCACTGGCGCAGCACACCGGCCTTCGCCGACAGCGACGGGCCCGTGCTGTACCGGCACCGCTTCGCCGCCACCCCGCTGGCCGACGGGCGGCGCCGCTTCCTCACCTTCGAGGGCGTCTTCTACTACGGCGACGTGTGGCTCGACGGCGCCTATCTCGGCGCCACCGAGGGGTATTTCGCCCCTCACACGTTCGAGATCACCGACGCCGCCCGGACGGCCGTGGCGGGAGAGCACGTCCTCGCCGTCGAGGTCGCCTGTCCTCCGGAATCGGACCGCCGGGCCAAGCGCATGGTGACAGGCGTCTTCTCCCACTGGGACGTCCTCGACCCGGAGTGGAACCCCGGCGGGCTGTGGCGGCCCGTCCGCCTGGCCGACAGCGGGCCCGTTCGCCTGAGCGGCCTGCGCTGCCTGTGCATCGAGGCCACCGAGGACCGGGGGCGCCTGCTGCTCACGCTGACGGTCGACGCCCCGGCCGGGCCGACCCCGGTCCACCTCCGGGCCCGCCTGCGGGGGCCGGACGTCGCCGTCGACGCCGAGCGGGACCAGACGCTGGCCACCGGCGTCAACCAGCTGAGCTGGACGCTGGAGGTCGACCGCCCGCCCCGGTGGTGGCCGTGGCGCTACGGGCCCCAGCCGCTGGTCGACCTCGAGGTGGCGGTCGACGTCGAGGGCGTCGAGAGCGACAGCCGCCGGCTGCGGACCGCCTTCCGGGAGGTGCGGCGCGACGGCTGGCGCTTCCACGTCAACGGCGAGCAGATCTTCGTGATGGGCTCCAACCAGGGCCCGGCGGCGATCGACCTGGCCGGAGCCGACCCGAAGACGCTGGCCGCCGACGTCGCTCGCGCCGTGGAGGCGAACCTCGACATGATCCGCATCCACGGCCACGTCACCCGGCCCGAGGTCTACGCCGCCGCCGACGAGGCCGGCCTCCTGCTGTGGCAGGACCTGCCGCTGCAGTGGAGGTACGGCCGCAGCGCCCGCCGGCCGGCGGCCGCCCAGGCCCGGGAGCTCGTCGACGCCCTCGGCCACCACCCCGGCATCGTCGTGTGGTGCGGCCACAACGAGCCCTACCCCGGTCCACCGGAATCGCCGGAGACGAACCCGGCGGCCAAGTGGCGCAACCGGTCGTCGCTGCTGCTCCCGAGCTGGAACAAGGACGTGCTCGACCGGTCGGTGGCCCGGGCGCTGCGCTCCGACCCGACGCGGCCGGTGGTGGCCCACTCCGGCGTCCCCCCCGGGCCCCTGCGGGACGGCACCGACACCCACCTCTACTTCGGCTGGTACCTGGGGGGGATGGCCGACATGGCCGGCGTCCTGCGGCGCTGGCCCCGGCTGGCCCGGTTCGTGTCGGAGTTCGGGGCCCAGGCCGTGCCGGACTCCGCCGCGTTCATGGAACCGTCGCGCTGGCCGGACCTCGACTGGCCCCGGCTGGCCGGCCGCCACAACCTGCAGAAGCAGCACTTCGACCGGCTGGTGCCGCCGTCCGGCTATGCCGGCTTCGACGACTGGCGGGCGGCCACCCAGGCCTACCAGGCGGCGCTGATCCAGTTGCAGGTCGAGGATCTCCGCCGCGTCCGCTTCCGGCCCACCGGCGGCTTCCTGCAGTTCTGCTTCGCCGACGGGCACCCCGGCGTCACGTGGGCGGTGCTGGACCACGAACGGCGCGCCAAGCCCGGGCTCGGCGCGCTGACCGCCGCCTGCCGCTCGGTGCTGCCGATGCTCGACCCACGCACCGGCCACGTCCACGTGGCCAACGAACTCCGTACCCCGTTCCCGAACGCCGAGATCGAGGTGCGGATCGGCGACGCGTCGTGGGCCTTCGCCGGCGATCTGGCCGCCGACTCGCTGGGCTACGTCGGACGGGTCGAGATTCCCCCCGGGACGAGGGGCATCGGCGTCGTCCTCCGGCAGGACGACCTGGGCGAAGTGGCCAACCGCTACGAAGCCGCGCTGCTCAACGCCGCGCTGCCAGCCGGCGGTTCCTGAACTTCGCCCGGACGTAGTCCCCGTTCATGATCACGATGTTCTCCAGCGAGATCCGCTTCGGACAGGCCGCCTCGCACTCGCCGTGGAGCGTGCAGCTGCCGAAGTACTCCTCCATGCGCTCCACCATGGCCTCGGTGCGGGCGTAACGCTCCGCCTGGCCCTGAGGCAGCAGGTTGAGGTGGGCGACCTTGGCCGACGTGAACAGCTGGGCCGCGCCGTTGGGGCAGGCGGCCACGCAGGCGCCGCAGCCGATGCAGGCGGCGGCGTCGAAGGCGGCGTCGGCCACCGTCTTCGGCACCGGAATGATGTTGGCCTCCGGCGCCGCCCCGGGCGTGACCGAGATGAAGCCGCCGGCCTCGACGATGCGGTCGAGGGCGCTGCGGTTGACGACGAGGTCGCGCACCACCGGGAAGGCCGCCGCCCGCCAGGGCTCGATGGCGATCGAGTCGCCGGTGTTGAAGTGCCGCATGTGGAGCTGGCAGGTGGCGGTGCCGAGCTGGGGGCCGTGGGCCTGCCCGTTGATCATCATCCCGCAGGAGCCGCAGATCCCTTCCCGGCAGTCGTGCTCGAACGCCACCGGCTCGGAGCCTGAGGCGATGAGCCGCTCGTTGAGGAGGTCGAGCATCTCGAGGAACGACATGTCCTCGCTCACGCCGGGCACGTCGTACTCCACCATCGCCCCGGTGGCAGACGGGCCGGCCTGGCGCCAGATGCGGAGCTTGAGGTCGAGGGTCCGTTGCGTCACTTATAGCTCCGCTGGGCGAGGTGGACGTGGTCGAACTCGAGTGGTTCCTTGTTGAGGACGGGATCGGCGCCGGGCCCGGCGTACTCCCAGGCGGCGGAGTAGGCGAAGTGCTCGTCGTCCCGCAGCGCTTCGCCCTCCTCGGTCTGGTGCTCCACCCGGAAGTGGCCGCCGCAGGACTCCTCCCGGTGCAGCGCATCGCGGCAGATGAGGACGGCGAGGTCGAAGAAGTCGTCGACCCGGCCGGCCTTCTCCAGCGACTGGTTCAGCGTGTCGGCCGCGCCGAGCACCCGCAGGTCGCGGTCGAACTCGCCGCGCAGGGCGGTGATCTCGGAGATGGCCTTCTCGAGGCCCTCCTTGGACCGGGCCATGCCGCAGTTGTCCCACATGATCCGGCCCATCTCCCTGTGCAGGTCGTCGACCGAACGGGTGCCACCGATAGCCAGGTACCTCTTCGTGCGGTCGGCGACCTCGGCTTCGGCGGTGCGGAAGACCGGATCGTCGGTGGGAACGGCGTTCTGCCCCAGCATCCCGGCCAGGTAGTTCGGAACGGTGTAGGGCAGCACGAAGTAGCCGTCGGCCAGGCCCTGCATGAGCGCCGAGGCGCCGAGCCGGTTGGCGCCGTGGTCGGAGTAGTTGGCCTCCCCGCCGACGAACAGGCCGGGGATCGTGCTCATGAGGTTGTAGTCGACCCACAGCCCGCCCATCGTGTAATGGACGGCGGGGTAGATCCGCATGGGCACCTGATAGGGATCCTCGCCGGTGATCCGGTCGTACATCTCGAAGAGGTTCCCGTAGCGCTCCTCGATCGTGTGCCGGCCGAGCCGCTCGATGCCGGTCTTGAAGTCGAGGTAGACGCCGTTCTTGAGCGGGCCGACGCCCCGGCCCTTGTCGACCTCGAGCTTGGCCGCCCGGGAGGCGACGTCGCGGGGGACGAGGTTGCCGAAGGCCGGGTAGCGCCGTTCGAGGTAGTAGTCCCGCTCCTGCTCGGGGATCTGGTTCGGCGGCCGGGGATCGTCGAACTCCATCGGCACCCAGATGCGGCCGTCGTTGCGGAGCGATTCCGACATCAGCGTGAGCTTGCTCTGGAACTCGTCGCTGGCCGGGATGCACGTCGGGTGGATCTGGGTGAAGCAGGGGTTGGCGAACGCCGCTCCCTTCTTGTGGGCCCGCCAGATGGCGGTGGCGTTGGACGCCTTGGCATTCGTCGAGAGATAGAAGACGTTTCCGTAGCCACCGGTGCAGAGCAGCACGGCGTGGGCCGAGTGCGAGGTGATCTCGCCGGTGTGGAGGTTGCGGACGACGATGCCGGCCGCCCGCCCGTCCTTCACCACCAGGTCGAGCATCTCCGACCGGGGGAGGATCGTCACGTTGCCGGCCTCGATCTGGCGGCACAGCGCCGAATAGGCGCCGAGGAGCAGCTGCTGGCCGGTCTGGCCCCGGGCGTAGAACGTGCGGGACACCTGAGCGCCACCGAAGGAGCGCGTGTCGAGCAGGCCGCCGTACTCCCGGGCGAAGGGGACCCCCTGGGCCACGCACTGGTCGATGATGTTCACGCTCACCTGGGCCAGCCGGTAGACGTTGGCCTCGCGGGAGCGGTAGTCGCCGCCCTTCACCGTGTCGTAGAAGAGGCGGTAGATGCTGTCGCCGTCGTTCTTGTAGTTCTTGGCGGCGTTGATGCCGCCCTGGGCGGCGATGCTGTGGGCCC